>DAOOSE010000241.1:0-1511 GCA_035389625.1 bacterium | reverse complement strand
TGTGGTTGCAAGAAAATGTTTAAGGAATGGATGTGTTAATCCGGAATGTCGGATATAGGAGAGGGGATCTCTGGGATAAGCACCGCGCAATGTGGTTATTGCTGGGAAAGCCTCATAGAAATTGGCTATCTGAACCATTAATTTCTTTTCCGGCAGCCACACAACCAGAACATCGCGGGTCTCACCCGGCACTGTGAATAAGTTCAGTCGCACACCGGAGATATTGATGTCCATGCTGTCTTTGACGGTAATGGTGGGAGGCATATAGCCAGAAGGCCCACGCCATTGAACCGCAAAGAGGGCCCCTCCGGAGTCATATCCCGGATCTCTGCCGAAAAGAGCGCCGCTCATCATGCCTCCGCCTATGGCTCGGCCGGGGAACAACTGGCCAAACCAATCTGCGAATAAAGTCTGGTTAAAATTCTCGCTTGCGATTATCTCCGTACTGTTGTTGCCTGCAAAGACCGAGGCACCATGGATATGGCAGTCGTGGTGGTGAGTGTATATGATGGCTTTTGCCGGTTTTCTATCAAATATATTATCTAATGAATCGTTGAATGCCTTTTTAACGATCTCTGCTGCGATTATGCTCTCCCCGGGATCGATTACGATGAGACCATCAGTCCCCTCGATCAGCACCGGATTATCCCGGTTGTAGCCACGGGCGACATAAACACCATCAGAGACATTTAGCACTTGAGGCGGATAGAATGCCTCCGTGAAACTTGCCAGCTTGGGATTGTAGCCACTACCTCCGGTTCAAACGCTGTTGCCAGGGCCAATATTGATGCAAAGGCAACAAACAGTAGAACCAAACCTGTTCTGCTTTTCATACTCTTCACTCCTCAATCAAAACTTCATTCTATTGGAAATGGTTATATGTATCAAACGTATTTGAAACTATGGGAAAAATTCAAAGCATATTGGGGATTTTTCATGATCTTGGGGATTTGCCACACTATCAGAAAGAATATAAAAATAAAGTTCAAAGAAGAAATGCTGAGCGGAAAAATCCAAATAATTAATATAAAAAATTTGAAGGATTTTTTCGTTCCTTTTTTACTCTGCTTTCTCATATATTCAGGCTTTTCAGCGGAAGGAGCTGCAAATGAATTCATCAGCCCACCCGCCGGTCAGACCGGATATGCTCAAGCGGAGAGATTCCTGCCCGCGAATGCTACTTCTTCCATATTCAATGCCAGCGTTGATCCTCACTGGATAGCGGGAACACAATCCTTCTGGTATCTGAGGAACAGTAGAAACGGTCAGGAATTCATGCGGGTCGACATCCATAATAGGTCCAAAGTACCGGCGTTTAATCATACGTCGCTGGCTGCAGATCTTTCCTCCGCTACTGGCGAGCCGGTTGATGCTTCTCACCTTCCCTTTTCTGAGATCACAGTCACTTCTGAAGGATTGGACAGCATAGAAACGATAGGTTTTGAAGCCTTTAACCGGTCATGGAAGTTTACCTTCAATAACACTGATGCCCAATTGATAGAGATGCTTTC
>DAOOSE010000240.1:0-1536 GCA_035389625.1 bacterium | reverse complement strand
TGAAACCGCGGGATAGCCCGGATCATCTCAGGGAAGATAATTGAAATTTGGTAAATATTCAGCACATCCGGGTATATAAGGCCTGTTTTCAAAAAGCCCCTGAATTGCTTCAAAGACATTGACATCATTTTTTTTCACCGTTGAAATATATCCTCGGATTCTCGCGAAAAACATACTACCTTCAATGCTCCTGAAGCACCTGGAAATTTTCTGCTGCACTTTTACCATTCGCAAATCACGTTCGGCCTGATTGTTGTCAAATGGAATCGAAAAATCCCTCACGAAACCAAATATGCCTGGCTTATACAACCTCAGCCGTTCGAGGAAATTGCGTGGCTTCGCTTTTTTCTTCCTGCCGCGCCGTACCATACCATCATCCCTGTCCGGATTCTTGCGGAATCCTTTCTGGACTATCCGGTCATATCCATCCTCAAACATTCCTATGGTCTCTTTATTCAAACGTAAAGAACGCACCTCTGTTTTCTTTTTTGCATCAACTAACAAATTTATCATTTCCAGCGCCCAATTCTGTTTGAAATCTTCATGAATCCCGGTGAGTTCTATAAACGCGATCATCTTTAAAACATCGAATGCGATAGCCGAATCAAAAAACGCTCGTATTCAAAGAATAAAGAAAATGGCATGCGGATTCAGAAACAGGGAGCGATTTCGTATGGCCATTTTGTTTCATCTTGGTGGATTAGATATGATGCCGAAAATGGTGAAAGACCATGGTTAGACACACAATAGCCGTAAGCGCCTGAGATATCAACATGAAAGAACCTCTAATGCCCGAAGAGATAAAAGAGGTTATTTACTGTAGAACAGCCAAAAATAGTATTATGACTTATATCAGACTTGAATTTTCATTCGGCGCATCTGGTTTTCCTTTAAAGAGAATCAGAAGTGGCCCAAAAACTACAACTACACCGTTATAGATAGGATTCATGCTTACTTAGAACAAAAAATATAAAGACTGTATAATTGTACAATCTGAGATTCTGTTCCGTTAGTCGTAAATTAAAATATTAATCGGTTACCATCAGTAATTCAGCCGTGAACAGGTATAGCAAAAGTTAATCAAATTAAGGAGAAGAAGAACACCGGGGCGCGGATAAACCGCGCCCCGACGCTTGCCCTCTCTACGACGCGAACTTCTCCGAGTACATCTCTCGCAGCTTGTACTTCTGCACCTTTCCGCTGGCCGTCATAGGGAACGCGTTTACAAACTCCCAGTACCTGGGAACCTTGTGGCGCGCTATCCTGCCCTGGCAGAACTCTATAAACTCCTCGACCGTGGCGCTTACCCCTTCTTTGAGCTGAATGGCCGCAAGCACCTGCTCCCCGTACTTTTTGTCCGGAATGCCCACAACGTGCACATCGTTCACCTTCGGGTTGGTGTAGAGGAACTCCTCCAGCTCGCGCGGATAGATGTTCTCCCCGCCGCGGATAATCATGTCCTTAATGCGCCCGGTAACCTTGAAGTACCCGTTCTCGTCCACCTCGCCCAGGTCGCCGGTATGGAGCCAGCCGTCC
>DAOOSE010000239.1:0-1553 GCA_035389625.1 bacterium | reverse complement strand
ACAGTCTATTGCATAAAAGATTTGAATATTATGTCAAATCTCTTTGTTTAGGGAGTGTAATTTAAACTCTGTCTGGTTCATATTCTAGGAAAATCACTACAAATATAATTTTTCTTTTTGGATTTACAAATGCTTTTTAAGGCTGTTATTGGTAGTGTGCAAGGGCGGTGAGGAACGAGCCGTTTATATACCCTTGCTCACTACCGGGAACAGCCTTTTCTTTGCGTTTGAAAAACCGGGAAGAAAAATGGATTATATATCCAATGGCATTCTATCACCGAACTTAATCCGCAATTGACCGGCTGTCAATGCCCAATTATGAAGAGGCTGTGTCCATTTTTTTGAGATATTTATAACGGCCAGGTAGATCAACTTCATCAAGGCCATGTCATTAGGGAAAACGCCCTTTGTCTTGGTCACTTTTCTAACTTGACGATGGAAGCCTTCTACGGCATTAGTGGTGTAAATTAGTTTTCGAATCTGTTCATCATAAGCAAAATAGGATGTAAGCTTGTCCCAATTCCTTTTCCATGAATCCATGACTACAGGATATTTCTTACCCCATTTATCTTGTAGTTTATCAAAATTCAATTCCGCCAGATCAAGCGTAGGGGCTTGATAGATTGTCTTTAAATCAGACATAAACTCTTTCTGATCTTTTGAGGCAACATATTTCAATGAGTTCCGGATTTGGTGAACAATACAACTCTGTATAATCACATGAGGGAAAATTGTGCTGATGGCCTCTGCGAACCCCGTTAGATTATCAATACAAGCAATCAAAACATCTTTCATCCCCCGGGCTTTAAGATCGGTCAGAACACTCAACCAGAAGTTGGCTCCCTCGCTTTCGGAAACATACATACCTATAAGCTCCTTACGGCCATCTTTGTTGATGGCCAATACATTATACACTGCTCTGCTTTCGGTTCGGCCTCCATCTTTTACTTTATAATGCATCGCATCCAACCATAGAATGGTGTACATATTCTCTAAAGGGCGACTTTGCCATTCTTTTACCTTAGGAACGATCCGGTCTATTATTTCGCTAAGGGTATTGTGTGAAATCTCCACATCGTACATTTCCTCTATATGAGTGGAAATATCTCTCAGACTCATCCCCATGCCATACAAACTGATAATTTTGGAGGACATATTATCTGCCAAAATCGTCTCCCGTTTCTTGAGAATCTCCGGATTAAAACTGCTGTGGCGATCCTGGGGAGTCACTATCTCAATCTCCCCGGCCATCGTTTTAACGCGCTTACTGCCTCGGCCATTACGCTTATTGCCAATCTGACGCTCTGACTCATCCAGATGAGAGGACATCTCTCCGTCTAAAGCGGCTTCTAAAAACTCTTTTAATAAGGGGCCAAAGGCGCCATCCTTTCCTGTGAGTGATTCACCACTGCGAAGTTGTGCTAATGCCTTGTCTCGCATTAACTGGTACTCTTGACTGTTTCTATCCATAATGCAAAGTAAATTGTTTTTGGACAGAGTTCAAATTACGGTCTCATCTTGTTTGTTTCATCTCTTTTGTCCTTGATCTTTTA
>DAOOSE010000238.1:0-1576 GCA_035389625.1 bacterium | reverse complement strand
TGTTGTAAACAGCAAGCTAAAGCTTGGGCTACGGAAACAAAGGGAAACAAGAAAATAATTTAGGAGGAGTATGAAAACGTTAAAAAAAGGTTTCACATTAGTTGAGTTATTGGTCGTAGTAGCAATTATTGGTATCTTGGCAGTTGTTGTGCTCATGAATATTCAAAATGCACAAAAAAGGGCTCGGAGAAATACCGTTCTTACCAGTCTTAATGATGCTTTGAGAGCGGCACAGGCATGTCTTGCAGATAGTGGCACATTAACCACTGTAACAGCAGCAACACTTTCATCTACTGCATATAGTGGCGATACTCGGGTTTGTACTGGTTCACCGACAATCGAAATGTCATGGCCAAAGCTGACTGACTACAACTATGGTAGTACTAGTCCTGTCACAACTGGTGGCGCCATTCAAAACTTTAGCATTACCAAGCCAGCAAGCTGGGATGCTACTCTTGGAATAAGTTGTGCTAAGGCTGCCGATACTTACCAATGTGAATAATATTAATCGGAGCTATTAATGAAAAAAGCATTTACACTTATTGAGCTGTTGGTCGTGATTGCTGTGATCGGTATCCTGGCAGCTATGGTCATGGTGGGATTGCAGAGCACCAGAGCCAAGGCACGGGATGTCCAAAGGAAGAATGATCTTCGCTCCCTCAAGGGTGCGATCGAGACGTCTTACTCTGACAAAATTGATACGGTCAAGGAAAAGGAAACTTACGCTATTGAGGCAACGGCAGTAGCTGCCTCTACCCTCACATGGCTTACTCCAGACTATATCAAGGCGATTCCGGCTGATCCAATTACTACTAATCCTGCCTATCAGTATCTTACTGATGCGACAGGCAAGAATTATGCATTGTTTGCTGCTCTGGAGAATGCTAAAGATGCAGACATCAATACAGGGGATCCGACAGCAGGTACGACGCCAACCGGATACAACTTCTGGATGCAGAACGACTAAGATTACCTCTCTTGCTTCCAACCCGACGGTTTTTCCAAGGGTTGGGGCAAGAGAGGTAAATCAAAAATCAAACATCAAGATGCAAAATGATAAAGAGCAATTCAAAAAGGATTTCACTAGAAGATTGATTATCTTCTCGGTCAGGGTAATAAAACTATGTAGCAAGCTAAAACATTATCGGTTCCTCTGGGAGGCCTTTGATTAGTTAACAGACAGTTCGTCTTCTGTGGGAGCCAATTCCGTTGAAGCGAAAGCTTCATCCTCCAGAAAAGAGTATATAAAGTTCTTTGAAATAGCCTTAAAAAGTGCAAATGAGACAATCTACTGGCTAATGGTTATTCGGGAGGTGGTATCCGAACCTGTCGAGAAAGCAGAAATTGCAGAGTTGCTGCAAGAGATCAAAGAGATTGCAAGTATTCTTGGCTCAAGTGTTATCACCTTAAAAGGCAAAAATAAATCTAGGGATATACAATTTATCATTTTAATTTTTGACTTATGATATTTGATTTAAAGGTTTTATGATCATCGATTCTTACACAATCCTGCTTTTTATCATCGGCCTCATGGTCGGCAGTTTTTTAAATGTGGTGATTTATCGGCTGGACGATC
>DAOOSE010000237.1:0-1604 GCA_035389625.1 bacterium | reverse complement strand
AATTGAATTATTCAAATGCCAAGAAACACCGCCAACCAGCAAATGGATAAGTCGTTAAAGAATTGTTAGCCATCAATATGGAAATTTAAGAAAATGTCGAACAATATCGAAAAATATAAAAAGGATCTTGAAAAGCTGATTAAGCACGGTGAATCACTTCAAATAGCCATGGAGTGTGAGTGCTACCCAGAGCAATACGAGAAAGCCCTTGGGGATAAATTCAAAGAATTTAAAAAAAAGCTCCCAAAGTTTAATGATGAATATCAGTCGTGGTATTCAGAGGCAAAGGTTTTAATCAAGCAGCTACTTCCTGACAGATTATCCGACTTTGAGCGGCACTATGAGAAACCCAAACCAAGAAAAGATATAACATCTGATAACTACCGTATCGAAGATTATTTACAGGGTCTATCCGTTACGCGCGGCTGGGAAAAGGAAAAAGTTGTTGGCCCCGATGCAGCGATACCACAATTCAAGCAACAGCTTGCAATTGTTAAAGCAGTATCTTCACGTTTCGAAAGTTCATTGTTTGATATCCGTCAAATCGTTCAAGCTGATTTATTTGACTCAGAGCTAGAAGCAGCAAGAGAATTAATAAAGAATGGTTTCCTGAGGGGTGCCGGCGCAATATCAGGTGTTGTGTTAGAAAAGCATCTTGGCCAGGTATGCGAAAATCACAACATTAAAACTCGCAAAAAACATCCAGCCATTAGTGATTTCAATGACATTTTGAAAGATGGTGGCGTTTTAGATACGCCATCTTGGCGGCAAATCCAAAGGCTTGGAGATATTCGGAATCTTTGCGACCACAATAAAGACCGTGACCCTACAAAAGAGGAAGTAGAGGAACTGGTTAATGGGGTTGAGAAATTTACTAAAACACTATTCTAAATAATGGCTAACACCCATATGGTCCCCGAAGTCAAGAGATAAATAACTCCCCGTCGCTATTTTTGTCATTGCAAACAGCATGTCAAAGTAAACCAGCGTCTCAGACAACAGAATAATCCGACGTCCTGACTTAATCTCGAGGGGAGTTGTAGAAGAAGACTTCTACACTAAACACCCATAGAGCCTCGTGGCCCGGCAGAAGCCAGGAGTTAACACGGCGGTCCGTGTGGGCTAGAGAATGATACATGCCCTTGTGCCGGCTTAATCAAATACACAGATTATCCTGATCGTTTCAGGACAACAGTTAGTGGCGAGCTCGGGTAAGGGGCAGAAGTCAAGAGATTCAATTGTCCAAGAGCAAATTTAGCAGGCACGGGCAGCAAGGCTTAATCAAGCGCGGCTGGTTTTACAAATAGGGCTTAAGAGTTTGTAGGAGATTAAGATCTCAGGTTTTTGTTATTTACAAAACTCTCAACAAGCCCAGAGAACGTTCACCAGTTAGACGTTGAAGCTGACCCAATTAAT
This sequence comes from bacterium, assembly GCA_035389625.1. Classification (GTDB taxonomy): domain Bacteria; phylum Patescibacteriota; class UBA1384; order XYA2-FULL-43-10; family 1-14-0-10-43-13; genus DAOOSE01. The sequence continues at coordinate 188 of DAOOSE010000237.1, read as the reverse complement.
CAGCAAGCCGAAAGGTGCGAAGGCTTGGCTTAGGGCTGCAGCCCGGCCTGAACGTCAACAGTTTAAGAATTTATTCATATTGAACACCGTTCCTCTGTTAAGCATAAAATAAACTGTGTAAGCCAATTGCCTGGCGATGATGCTGTAGGCGAGTTTTTTGCCTTTGCGGCGGGCGAGGAGGATTTCGG
>DAOOSE010000236.1:0-1636 GCA_035389625.1 bacterium | reverse complement strand
CCCGGTTATCTAGAAATGGCAAGAAACGAATGATTTTACTGTTCAATCCATCAAATGGGTCATACCCTCCCCAATTTGTTTTATTACAATAGTCAAGGAGTTGTGCTATGGTTTTCCTTAATATTTTTATGGCTTTTTCAGCCGGTATAATTTGATATTGATACATAAAGGCAATATTGCTCGTGTCTTGGATTACTACTCTGATTGGCTTAATTTTTTCTGTTGGTCTCTGAATTGTCTACTGTATGTTTATAAATGGTTGTGCAAAAGTGAAAGAGTTCTTCGAAGTAGCGCTTGCTCTGAAGGGAGAGAATCCCCAGGCTCAAGAATTGCATAGCTGCCAACAAAGTGCTTCCACCGACAAAGAACGCATGAGGTCTTGCCTTGTATATCGCAGCGACTGCATTGGAAAATTGGTCGTCAAAGTAGGGGCTTGTTGCGAGGGTTTCGGGGTAGATGGCCATAGTATTGATAAAGATCCAGATGATAATGTAAATAGAAATAAGAAGTAAAATGATGCCAGGCACGATGAAGAACATGAAGGGGCGGAAAATAAAGCCAGACATCAAGCTCCCCCCAATGCTTCGGAAGGTTTTCATGCTGGATACTCTTCTTTTTCCAGTGTTTTTAAAAACTCCCCAATCAAGATGTGCCGGTATTTCAAGAACTTTAGCTCGCAGCAACTGCGCTTTATAGAGAATTTCCGCATTGCATTCCATATCAGTCGCTTTGAGATTGAGTGATTTTATGAATCTTCGCTCGTAGGCCCGTACCATGCCGGTTATTGTATGAATATTGCCTTTGTAAGACAGAGATAAAAATTTATTCGCCCATTTACTTAAAAATCTTCTTCTCCAAGGGACGTTGGAAACCTCGCCTCCTCGCATGTAGGGTGAAGCAATGACAATTTGAGCTTGTGAAGTGATTATTTTGTTGAGCAGTTTTTCAATATGGTCGGGAGAGTAGCTCAGGTCCAAATCCATTGTGACAAGATAATCTCCTTTACAGCATTGAAAGGCGGTTTGAAGTGACCGGCCGAGTTGCATGTTGGTGAAATTGTGATGAACATGGACATTTTTCTTTCCGATTGCGAACTTATCGGCGATCACTCCTGTTAGATCCTGACTGCCATCATCCACAATTACCAGCTCCCACTTGTACTGGTTGCTGAGTGAATCCATGTAAGCACAGAGTCGCTTTAAATTTGCTTCGATGATCGCTTCTTCATTAAAGGCCGACACAACAACAGAGACCATGGTTTTTTTAGGACGTGCGCGCTTGTTGCAGGACACAGAGGTCGAATTCTGTGGTATTTTCATTTGGCACTCCATTGATTTTCAGCGTCTAGCGGTTTCTTGAATAGTGCCCAAAACAAGTCGGCTGCCGGATAGGGCACTACCAGCCGGTCCGGCATAGTTTTTGAGAGCCCGGCTGCCAGCCAGAACAATTTTGACGACTTGGCATTATACGCCAGAACTGATTTGACGTGTTTGGCAGTGATCCATTTTGCTGGGCGTCCGATAGCCAGTTGTACGAGACCGAACTGTGACATTAACCGCGCCAGATTCCTGGCCGAAAAGTAATGTAGAACACTGGGAGGATTATATTCGTGCCAATTGCCTTTTGCATGCCGAGC
>DAOOSE010000235.1:0-1645 GCA_035389625.1 bacterium | reverse complement strand
TAGTCCTTCACGGGACTCGAGGGTTCGAATCCCTCCCTCTCCGCCAGATGTCCAATTTCGAACCTTAGATTTATTAAGGTCTAGGACGATATCAAAGACTGGTGTCCAGATAGGCATCAGTTTTTGGTTTTTAGCCGTAAAGCCCTCAAAACAGAGCTTTAATATGGTTCTCTTCTGGTATAGACCACTTTGAGCGTAGAGCTTATCTGCGTGCGTTGTGAAGTCCATTATTTCGTTTAGTTTCTGGACGAATTTATCCGATCTGGTCTCCAGCTCTTCCATTCGGTCTTGATATGCCTCTTTTTCCCTTAAGAGGTCGTCCTGAACCTTTATAAACGCATCAGCGTCAATAATCCTCTTGGAACGATCCAGGACAAGATTGTGAAGCTGTTGCTGGACTCTGGCCAGCTCACGTTTGATGCTTTTGCGTTCCTTATCTTCCTGACCAATTCTCTCTTTTGCGTAATGCTCAAAATAAGCGTCCAGAGTGTTTTTGAGTTTATCTGGCATTTGGATTTGAGACAGATACTTCATTACATCATCTTCGGCATTCTCGCTTTTTAGATACTTCCGCTCACTGCATTTTTTGTCTTTGTGATGACTGCAAAAATAATACAGATGACCTTTTTTAACATCACCACATAATCTTGAGCCGCAATCACCGCAGATAATATATCCAGACAACGGATAGAGATGCTTTCTGGATCTGTCGGAGTAGCGATTGTGCTGGGCTATAATCTCCTGAACATCATCAAAGAGCTTCTTAGTTACAAGCGACGGAAAGTTTGCTTGGGCGGTCACGCCCTGTCTTTTTATAAGACCGTAGTAAATCGGATTTTGGAGCGTGCGTTCAATAGCCCTCCTGCCGACTAATTTTTTATTGCGGGTTTTAAGTCCTCGCTTGGCCATTTCCTTTCCCAAAGAGTCATACGAATATTTGCCAGTGGCGTATAGCTCAAATATCTGTTTGATATAAGGTGCTTTTTCTTCATCAATCAAAAGCGTCTTATTTTTCTTGTCGTTAAGGTAACCAAGAGGAGCAACTCCGGGAAAGCGACCTCGTTCGGCGGCCTCTCTCAAGCCTTTCTTAACCTCCCATGATATGTTTTGAGAAGTCCATTGAGCGATTGACGCCATAATATTCTCAACCAGCTCTCCAGAAAAAGATTCATCAAACTGTTCGACGGCCGAGATAACCTTAACACTATGCTTTTTAAGCATGTGTTTGATCGCGGCGTAATCGGCCACGTTTCGGCACATGCGATCCAATTTATGAACGATAATAACATCAACCTTTGAATCGGTCTTTGCCCGATGAAGCATTTCCTGCAATTTGGGACGATCAGTCGTTCTGGCTGATTCGCCCTTTTCCTCATAAACACCACCTTCCAGGAAGTGCCAGCCACGTTCAGTGGCAAATTTGTGACAAGCTTTTATTTGTGCCGGGATGGATAATTCCCGTTCCGCTTGTCTGCTTGTCGAGACTCTTGCGTAGACTAAATAATTCATATGTTTTCTTTAAAAACGGCGGGGGCTCTCATTATGTTTGAGAGCCCCGTTTTTATTATTAATATTTTTTGACATGGTAGATCAGCCTACCAAGTATTGGTATGTTTTTTAGTTTATAAATTCGCTTTAATTTTTT
>DAOOSE010000234.1:0-1645 GCA_035389625.1 bacterium | reverse complement strand
GACTGCCAGTATTAGGGCTTGCGGGTCGACTATTCCTATGTCTTCGGAGGCACAGCGTACTAGGCGCCTTGTGACATAGAGAGGGTCCTCCCCTGCTTCGAGCATCCTAGCTAGGTAATGAAGCGATGCGTCGATCTGAGAGGCTCGTATCGCCTTGTGGAGGGCAGAAATAGCGTCATAGTGGCCATCAGCCCCTTTGTCATAGCGAATAAACTTTTGCTGGATCGATTCCTCAGCAAGTTCTTCATCAATCGTTATTACTCCATCTTTTGGCGTAGCCGCAATTATCGCTAATTCCAATGCATTATAAGCATCTCTGGCATCACCTTCGGAGAGTTTAGAAATCAAATGCTTGGCGGTTTTATCGATTGATACCTCAATATCTTTTTGTGTCATCCCGGACTTGATCCGGGATCTATTTTCTAGATTCATGCCTTCGCAGGAATGACAACCCAGAGATGGAAAAAACTGCTCAAAATCTGCATTAATTTTCTTGATTGCTTTATCGATAATTATTCCAATCTCATCTTCGGTTAGTTCGCGGAAATGAAAAACTCGTGCTCGTGAAAGCAGTGGTGCGTTGACCTGAAAGGACGGGTTCTCAGTAGTGGCACCAAGAAGGGTGATCGTGCCATTTTCGACAAATGGAAGAAAGTAGTCCTGTTGGGATTTATTAAATCTGTGTATCTCGTCGACAAATAAAATTGTTTTCTTGCCATTTTTGCTGTTTTCCGAGGCTGTTGCCATAATTTTTCTAGCGTCGGCAATCCCCCCGGTAACGGCCGAAAAGAAGACAAAAAGCGAATCAGTTTTTTCGGCAATGATTTTCGCAAGTGTTGTCTTGCCGCAGCCGGGGGGTCCCCAAAAGATCATGGGTATTATGCGATCCGACTCAATAATTCGCCGCAGTATTTTGTCCTTGCCGAGAATATGCTCCTGGCCAGTGAAATCGTCCAGATTCATTGGTCGTAGCTTCTCGGCTAGAGGTTTATGGGCTTGTCTTTGCTGTTGCATATGTTTCCAATATATGGTTATGATTAATTCATTCTTGCCGTAGCCGCTTAGCCTGGGAGGTGATGGTGTTTGGCTGAGCGGCTAGAAAGGGGTGTTTCCGGAGGTCGTCTATCTTGCACACGAAGACGGCCTCAACACCTACTTTTTCAACACTATAAGAATATTTTCATTATATTTCTTCTTTCCTCTTGCAATTATAGCACTCTTCTCTATCTCGAATCCTGACTTTGCGGCTAGATCTCCAAGTTCTTTTTGGCTAAAAGCATGGATATATCTTTCGGCAACGACATTACCGCCCTTGTCTTTGAAGGGAACAAGTAAGTCTCCCCAATCCAATTTCATATTCCTGAGCTTGGAACGAAGGAGTTGCTGCCATATTTGCTTATCATGTCGTAAACTCCAAACCGTCATAATAATTTTCCCACCAGGCTTCAGCACTCTTTTCAATTCACTAAGCATTTTCAGTCGCATTCTTTCACCGGGGATGTGGTGAAACACGGCCAGAGAAAAGATAATATCAAAGTGGTTGTTGGGGAACGGGATTATCCCCTCTTGGATTGTAAGAAATTCTACGCCTGGATTTCTATCTTGGGCATGCTTGATTAGCTCGGCCGAGCTGTCAACTCCTATG
>DAOOSE010000233.1:0-1653 GCA_035389625.1 bacterium | reverse complement strand
GCTGACAGTATATGCCGCGAATTATCTATCAAACCCCGCATCATAAAAATAGATGTAGAGGACTACGAGTTAACGGTACTGCACGGCTTGGAGCAAAGTCTTTCGATGGCCGGAATCATTTTTATAGAAAATGGTACTAAGAAGGAAATACGCACTCTTCTGCATGCTTTAGGTTTAATAGGCCCACTCTATTTCCACTTTAATCACATGGCTTTCCTTAAAAAACCTCAAAATAGGTGGGAAGATCCTGCCTATCTACATCCACTTTTTATCCGGCAGACTTCCCAGTATTACTTTGAATATCAAGGAGAAGCGACTTTTGCGTATCCTTCTGGTACATAATTATTACCAACTACCTGGTGGAGAAGACCAGGTCTATTCTGCCGAGGCCAGCTTGCTGCAAGCTTATGGCCACCGTTTATCTCACTTTACGATGAACAACGAAATAATTCGAAAAATGAACCCGTTTGTCCTGGCAACAAAAACAATTTGGAACCTTGATGTCTACAAACGACTTAAGAACAGAATAGAATCAGAACGGCCAGAGTTAGTTCATTTTCACAATATATTTCCGCTCATTTCTCCTTCCGCATACTATGCTTGCCGCGATACAGGTGTGCCTATTGTACAATCTTTGCATAATTATCGTTTGTTTTGCCTCAATGCCCTCTTATTACGGGACGGAAAGATCTGCGAAGAGTGCATAGGCAGGCTGCTTCCCTGGCCCGGAATTTTGTATTCCTGTTATAAAAATTCTCGGCGTGCAAGTGCCGTAACAGCATCTATGCTTTTATTTCATCGTTTGCGCAAAACCTACATTAATCTAATCGACTTATACATAGCACTGACCTTAAGCTCCAAAAATAAGTTCATTCAAGGAGGCTTGCCTCAGCTAAATATTGTTGTCAAACCCAATTTTGTATCAGTTGATCCAGGTTTAAGTGCAGAGTTACGAAACTGTGTTCTTTTTGTTGGACGGTTTGATGTCGAAAAGGGCATTGATACATTGCTTGAGGCTTGGCGAGGATTCCCGGCTATTCCCTTGAAGGCAGTCGGAGCTGGTCCTCTATTTCTGGATGCTCAAAAAAAATATGAACAGGACAGAGGTACTCAAATTGAACTAACGGGGGCTATTGCGCACGAAGAGGTTTTATCTCTACTTCAAGCGGCCAGATTGCTTGTAGTTCCTTCGCGTACATTCGAGAATTTTCCATTAGTGATTGCTGAAGCCTTCGCCTGTGGCGTCCCTGTCATCGCCTCCAGATTGGGTGCCATGGCTGAAATTGTCGAAGACGGAAAAACCGGGCTGTTGTTTACACCCGGGGATGCTGAAGATCTGGCTGCCAAGGTCGAATGGGCCTGGAACCATCCGGTGGAAATGGCCGAAATGGGCAAATCCGCCCGCCGCGAGTATGAAGAGAAATATACGGCTGAGCGGAACTACCAAATGCTGATGGAGATCTATCAAAAAGCCATTGAAAACCATCGGCGTCAGCGATGAGAGTTGCGTTCAATCTCTTGATAAAATTCTTGTTTTTCCCCTTTAATTTCTGTAAAATCCGGAAAACTGGAGATGAAATGGGCGGGGCTGGCGATCCAGAAAAGCGTAATCGGGATCAAGCGATGATCGGGATTACGCTTTTTTGTTAGTAG
>DAOOSE010000232.1:0-1657 GCA_035389625.1 bacterium | reverse complement strand
AGCGACTCTGTGAAATTTGAAAGGAATAATCGAAGGAATAATCGGAATAATCAGACTCCTTTTTCCCACGCTCGCTATCTTTGATAAAAAAACACATGATACAGACTGGGCAATGCAACCGCGCTGTCGCAAGTAAAGCAGGATAACTCGCGAGAGGAAACAGGCAGAACAGAATCGCATACTCTGCCAGGCAAAGCGGGATACAATCGACGGGCCCTTCTGGTTAACGGGCCTCTTTGGCGTACTGTCATAGATTTTTCAATCGCGAGGTCGGTAATGAAAGGATTCGTCGTCAGGGGAAAGGCCGCGCGCGGGAGAACGGATTTCACAATCGGCAAGAATAATGAAAGAAAAGCAGGAACCTGGTATCTTCGCTGATGAGATCTACAAAAGTCTTCGAAATCTAAAGGGTAAAGGGGTGAATTTATGTTTGACAGGTCCCGCTTGAAGGGTGTTTTGGTAAGCTATAAGCAGAAGTTTGCCCATCAGCAGTGGCCAGATGAAAAGTATAAATGGGAGGCTGTGAAGTGGTTTCAAGATAATTGGGATGTCAACGCCTTGGATTTTGCAGAAATGCTGAGTCGTTCTCTCGCAAAGACGAATAATCTGCTGGCGTCTGCGACGTATTTCCCGGCGGGAATGATACAGAACTTTGCCAAGGCAGCGCCGGAAGAAGTGCGGGGAATGTTTATTGATCTCTTTGATGAAGGTAAAGAGGTCTATGAACGTATTGAAAGCTTCAAAGTGAAATCTGCAACGTTACTTGAAGAATACGGAAATGGGGCTAAGCAGCATTATCAGAACGAAAATTCAATTAGTACTTATTTGTGGCTTCGTTACCCTGATAAGTACTACATATATAAATTCAGCGAGATAGAAAAGATTGTGAGCAAGCTTAAAAGCAACTATAGCTTCAGAAGAGGCGCATATGCTGATAATATAAGGAACTTCCTCAAGCTATATAACGAAATTTGCGCTGAATTGAAGCAGGATGAAGAACTCATAAATTTGCTGAAATCGCAGCTTACTGAGAGTTGCTATCCGGATCCCGAACTCCGCACGCTCACTATAGATGTTGGGTTTTATATTAGCCGCTCTCACAATGAAACACCTTCTGAAGAGTGGCGTCCCAGAGATTATTCACCGGGGTTATCAGTTGATGACTGGGTAAGACTCCTTCAAGATAGTGAGGTATTCTATCCTAGCAGTCTAGAGATTATGAAGCGTATGAAAGACTACGGAGGGCAGGCTACGTGCACCCAACTTTCTATCAAGTATGGCGAAACGAAAAATTTCTACAATACAGGATCATCAACTCTGGCAAAGCGGATAGCCAAAAAAACAGGATGTCCAACAACGGATAGCGACGACAAGAATTTCCGCTGGTGGCCGATCTTGTATGTTGGCAAGAATGCTAGTGATGACGAGGACGGCTCTTTTATATGGAAGCTACGTGATGAGCTGGCCGAAGCACTTAATAGAATAGATCTCTCCGAAGTACAACTATGTGCTCCTCCTAATCCCGACCCTCCAATAGATGGTCCAAATCCATCTGGTGGTGATGATGAAGATAAGAAAATGATAACTGCGAAAAATACTATTCTTTACGGTCCCCCTGGAACGGGCAAAACTTACAGCGCTATTCAGTATGCCGTTG
>DAOOSE010000231.1:0-1663 GCA_035389625.1 bacterium | reverse complement strand
TTTGGTGCTGACTTCGGAACGACAAGCTTTTCCATCCTAAATTTCAAAATTAACGGATACGTAGGTAATTTCACTAGTTTGCGAGAAGCAAAAAATCTTGATGATAAAAGGGAAATGTTTCTATCAGGTGAGAATAGATTTTTTGTTTCAGAAGATGATTTTAATAGAATTCCCGGATCGCCGATTGCGTATTGGGTTAGCGACAAAATACGACAAATATTTAATAAATCATTTATTTTAAAGAAGATTGGTGATACGCGGCAAGGGTGTGCTACTAGTGATAACAATCGATTTCTACGTTTCTGGCATGAAGTTAATTTTAGTCGAATTGGTTTAGAGTGTGCTACCAGAGAAGAAGCATTAAAGGCCAAGAGAAGGTGGTTTCCTTATAATAAGGGCGGCGACTTTAGGCGGTGGTATGGTAACCAGGAATTTGTCGTCGATTGGGAAAATGATGGCGCTCGATTATTGGGCTATGCGTCGGAGCTTTACGGTAGCGCGACCAGAACAATAAAAAGCATTTCAGAATACTTTAAACCTTCTATCAGTTGGTCGAAAGTAACAGTTAGCGATGTCGCACTTAGATATTATCCTAAAGGGTTTATATTTGACGTTGCAGGTTGTTCAATATTTCTAAAAGATGAAGAAGCTTTAAACTATTGTTTAGGCTTTTTAAATAGTCATGTGGCAAAGGCAATTTTGAAGATTATCTCCCCTACATTAAATTATGAAGCTGGTCACATGGCGGTTATGCCGATCTTGAATCAATGGAAAAAAATCAAATCTATTCCTTCAGATGATCTGGTCGATATTTCCCGCGCAGATTGGGATTCAAGAGAAACCTCTTGGAGTTTTTCTGTTCAACCTATTTTGTCATCAGAAAACAAAGCACATTCAATGGTGGAATCGTTCGAAAGATATCAAAGGCATTGTTATCAAATTACTGAGAAAATGAAGCAACTTGAGCAGAGAAATAATAGTCTTTTTATTGAGGCGTATGAATTAAAAGATGAGCTCTCGCCAGACGTGCCTATCGACGACATTACGCTATTTGCCAACCCCAAATATCGTTATAAAGGTGCTTTGACCGACAATCAGATTAAAGAGCGTTTTAAAGCCGATGCTATTAAAGAGTTTATCAGTTATTCAGCGGGTTGCATGACTGGGCGCTATTCACTTGACGTCCCCGGGATTATTTATGCCAATGCTGAAAATAGAGGGTTTGATCCGAAGAAATATAAGACTTTTCCTGCCGATGAGGATGGGATCATTCCAATAACAGAGCACGAATGGTTCGATGATGACGCGGCAAGCAGACTTTTCAGGTTTGTCGAGGTTGCGTGGGATAAAAAGGGGCTGGACGAAAACCTTGATTTTATTGCGGAAGCTATCGGCCGCAAATCCGGCGAGCCGAGCCGGGAAGTTCTCCGCAGGTATTTTGTGAACGACTTTTTCAAGGATCACTGTCAAATGTACAAGAACAGGCCGATCTATTGGCTTTTCTCGAGCGGCAAGGAGAGGGCTTTTCAGGCTTTAGTTTATCTGCACCGTTATAACGAAGGCACCTTGGCGCGTATGCGTACGGAATATGTTTTGCCTTTGCAGACCAAGATCGCGCGGCATATTGAGCATCTTGTTAAGGATAAGGATGCGGCATCCGGCG
>DAOOSE010000230.1:703-1673 GCA_035389625.1 bacterium | reverse complement strand
CGCACGACGCCCATGGCGGCTCAACATAATCGAGGCATCTACATAATCGGCCTTAGCTGACCTTCAGCCTCTGCTCGGAGTCCGGCGCCTGTATGCCGGTTACCAGCCACTCACATTTGATGCCGGCCAATGGTTGCTTCTCAATATCCGATTGACTGCCTGCGACCCAACTCTGCTTTTGATCAGGCGCAAGCTAAGCGGCGGGTGTCAGAGTAGAGCCGTCGTTGTGCAAGACATTTCACAGACGGTATTTCGGCTAAAACAAACAGGAGAGCAAAATGGAAACCATGAATCAAGTGATCGAATACAGTCATAATATATTATTAAGAAATAAACAATTATCCCGATAAAAGATCACATCACCCAAACCATGGAATGTATCCAAGTATAGAACCAACGCTGCTGCTCGTAGAAATAAGAGCCAATAATCCTAAAGTGCTTTTTTCCACCCAGAACCCAGGAAGAACTTTAACAGGCTGTGAATTTCTCCATGCTATCACAGCGTCAAAGTGTTCCCAAGGCTCGTTTGTCATCTCATACATCGATAGGTGGCTTTTCAATATTCCATTAATTGAAATTATAGAAAAAGCAACGCTCAAAATAGTAGAAAAAAATCCAAGTCGATAGCCTACAGGAAAGTAATAACTTCCCCAGTCGACAATAACACCCGATAAACAGATAGCAGCCCAGACCACACCGTTTTTGTATCGACGATTTGTACTCGCAAGTTGCCCCTTTATTGAGGCGGGCAACATTGCCCAATCCATCTCACTGATGACATGCCTCCCAATGCGGCGCAGGCCATTGCTATCGCGTTCATTTTTCTCATCATTTTCATTCGAAATTTGGTTGGGCGCCACTTGAATATTGTTTATATTCCTTTTTATCGCCTCTATTGACTCCTTGATAAGAGGTAATTCATTTTTAAGTGAGGTAGACTCGGCTCTTGTGATTTCGAATGATTTTGCCA
>DAOOSE010000230.1:0-693 GCA_035389625.1 bacterium | reverse complement strand
GAGGATGCATCCGTTTTAACGTGAAAAAATGGGAGTTTCCCTATATTTCCATCAGAAAGATCCGGAAAATGAATTTCAGGCCTAACGCCTTCTGTGCCATACGTTTCACGAATCAACGATACTGTCAAATCAGCCAATTCAACGAAGGATAGCGAATTTCCACTTGGCCACTTGCGCTCTCGAAGAACATTGAGCATTGCTCCTGAAAACATTGTGTAGTCAGTATTTTCAGGCGCCAAGGCGGGACACTTGGCCCCGGCCGCACTTAGAAGAGCAGTCCCTTTTTCTGGCAACTCATCAAGGGTTTGCCTCACCGCAACTTGTAATGGGCCGGGAGACATAAATTCTTTATAGGCCGTTGCCGAAAAACACGCATCAAAAATTAAATATCTTCTTATGTTGCGTGCGTATTCCTTCAGTGTCTTGGCAAGCGAACGTACAGAGTAACTGGTAAGTAGATCATTTTCAATCCGCGTATCTTTGAGGGCAAGGTAATAATCGTGCCCCCCTCCAGAGAAGCCCCCATGGCCAACATAGTAAATTACCAAGTCGCCAATTGAGGGCAACAAATCGCTGCGTTTAGTGATGCGTGTTTTTAGAAAATTGCCGACTTTCTCATCCAGAACTGAGCTTGGCTCATGCGAATCGAAGAGGTCCAGGAGATTTTCTTCCGGTAGACCAAAACCTGATTTA
>DAOOSE010000229.1:0-1694 GCA_035389625.1 bacterium | reverse complement strand
CCCCGCCTTAATCGCTCTTCTGCATTATTCTATCCCCTTGAATCATGGGAAAAACAGTTAGATAGTAATCCTGAGAGAGAATTTTTTCATCGTGTAATGCCTGGAAATTTTGGCGATCATATCATTCAACTGGTCGAACCCCAAAGATCATTCACTTCCATAATCGAAGAGTCGAAGTGGCTGGAAAAATCTTTGATGAGTAAGTTGGGTAATCCTTCTAAGGATTTTATCGACCAACGTACTGATTTCACTATGCACTTCCCTGCGTATTACGATGCACCCTCAGCAATGGTGGTAGAAATCGATGGGCCGCACCATTTGAAAGAAGGTCAGAAGGTTTTAGACGCTCGAAGAGATAAGATTTGTGGTATCTTGGGATGGGCCAAAACGGTAAGAATCAATACATTTGAATTACATGACGTACCTACGGAAAAATTAGCAAGGATACAAAAATTTCTTGCACACCCCTATGCTGAGACAGTCAGAAAAAACTATGCCAATCCTATATGGAGTCATAAATTTGGTTTGGCAGCCCTGCAACTGGCACTGACACCATTTCTCGTCGCAAGAATTCAGAAAGTTTTACTGCATTTTATTGCTGCTGGTGTATTAGTGTTGGACAAAAATAAGTGGCGCATAGCAATTTTTGAAAGAGATGTCCCAGGAGCAAATCTTGCAGTCCAAGATTTCCAAAGCTGGATGAATGTTTTGCTTGAACTGGAGGGTAAAGGACGCAAACTACCTCAGATTGAATACACAGTATATAAATCTCCTGAATTCAGAGAATGTGAACTAGCTAAAGTCTCTTCTTGCAGCGAAATGGCTGTTAGTCAAGTCGACTTATTGATCGATGCATCGATGCTGCTTAGATACGGATTTATTGAACCAGAAGAAGATCTGTTACAACAAACACAGCCAACCCATATCGCAGTTGTAAGGTCCGCTTATCACCACCATGACTCCCGCAAAATAAAATGCACCCAACCTGTGCAGTATCACTTGTCCAAGAGTAATGATGCAAATCTTCGTTTTATTTTACAGAATGTGTTTCGTAAATCGGAATTTCTTGAAGGCCAAAAACGAATACTCGAAAGGACTCTTGTTTTAAAAGATGCAATTGCCCTTTTACCTACAGGAGCCGGTAAATCGTTAACATATCAGATGTCTACGCTATTGCAGCCTGGAATTGCTATGATCGTTGATCCGCTGAAATCACTCATGCGCGATCAGAATGATAACCTTTTAGCCTTAGGTATTGACGCGACAACATTCATTAACTCGTCTCTCTCACCTGTAAAGACAGAATATTTGTTAGAAAGGATGACCAAGGGGAAATACCAATTTATTTTCATCTCACCGGAACGAATGCAAATTAGAAAGTTCCGTGACTATCTGGAGAAAATGAAGAATTATTATTTTACTTATTGTGTGATTGATGAAGCCCATTGTGTATCTGAATGGGGCCACGATTTCCGTACAGCATATCTATTATTAGGCAGAAATGCACGTCGCCATATCCCTATTGCTGGGAAGAATAATTCAGGTCACCCTAATTCTGCAATCCCTATGATTGCTCTAACTGGAACAGCATCATTTGATGTTCTCGAAGATGTTAAACGCGACTTGGCGATATGGGATGAACAAGCAATCATAAGACCAAAGCAGTATCGTAGGGAGGAACTTCATTTTCAGAT
>DAOOSE010000228.1:0-1711 GCA_035389625.1 bacterium | reverse complement strand
CGCATGGCTGGGGTAGCGTCGAAACGTCAGCAAGAAGAATTTAGCCATCAACGAAAAAGCCCGTCATAATCGACGGGCTTTTTCTATTTGTGATTCTTTTTGCTTTTTGTTATTCTTTTCTTGGATTTCTCTTTCTCAACAACATAACCCTTGCCCGATTGGGGGAATTGATGAAAAAGGGTTGCCGAAAGATGTTCAATTGAAGCCTCCAGGGGATTCATAAATCCGTTGGAGGCGTTGTAGTTTATCACTTAATAAGATCTTTCTTTCTTTCTTTGTTTGTTGCTGCGGAATTTATAATCTCGGGATTGAGAACCAAAGAGGTCTTACCATTCCACGATCCAAAGGAGGGCTTATGCGTTACCGTAGAATTGTGTTAGTTTGTTTTATTTTGAGTTGCGTCTTGGTATTATCCTGTCAAAAAGTCCAACCGACACCCCCATCCACTTTAAAATTTGAGAAGATTAAATATTTGGATGCCATTCCCAATGAATTCGGAAGGATGGTAGGGGTTACCGTGACCTCTGCTTATCCAAATATGGCTCAATTATGGTTTGAGAAGCCAGACAAGACGATTATGGTTGTTAAAGTTGATTGGCAATCCGGATATATCAGCGAAGAGGTTTTAGTCATCCCTCGCAGATAATTTTTTCAAAATTAGCTGTAATGAATAAATGAAAGGAGAAAATAATGGGCCTTGAAAAAATAATTAGTATCGGCTGCCGAGTTTTGTTCTATATAGCATTGATACTCCTTCTAACAGCTTTAGGCGAGAAAGCCAGCAATCTAGCTGGATACACTTTCCTCCAAAAAACTACCTATTCGCCATGGAGACTGCTCGAATTTGCCGCTATTTTCCTTCTCTTTGTTATCACCATGGTGCTAAGACAAATCCGGGAGGAACTGAAACAATCAAAGTAAGATTGAAACTCTTCGACATGGAAAAGCTGCCGTATGCCCGGTTTGCCCCTTTGTCTCGCTGACAATTATAACGCAGTTTTGACAAAGCGGTAAGGATGATTTGACAGCTTCACTCTTGGTTTTTTATTCATTTTTGTAAATGTCACCCCATTCGTAAACGTATAATTAGCAAGTTGGACAGTCCCAGTGCGCCTCTAATCCATCTATGATCGCCTTACCCCAAAAAGCCCGTCATTTCTGACGGACTCTCACTGTTCATTCTTTTCTTGTTTAAATCGAACTCATGCCTTATGACTTGCTTTGCGATTTGGCCTGCTTCTATTGTTCTGGCCATTTATTTTTTTCTCGTAAAGACTCGACAGAATCTGTCTTATCTGTACACAGGCTGTCCCATCTCCGTAGGGATTTATTGCCCTTGCCATTCGTTCATATTCCGTCTGATTTTCAAGCAGGTCAACCGTTACCTTGACTATCGTATCATGATCCGTCCCTACGATTTTCGCCGTACCGGCCTCAATGCCTTCTATCCTCTCAGTTACGTCACGCATTACAAGAACCGGCTTCCCCAGTGACGGGGCTTCCTCCTGTATGCCGCCGGAATCCGTGATGATCAGATAAGATTTGTTCATGATGTAAACAAAGGCAGGGTAGTCGAGGGGGTCCATGAGATGAACATTGGGCAGAGCATCTAATATCTTGAACACCGGACGCCGGACGTTCGGATTCAAGTGGACGGGATATACGACTTCCACAGAGTCTTTCTTTGCAATTGTTTTCAATGCATGACAGA
>DAOOSE010000227.1:0-1732 GCA_035389625.1 bacterium | reverse complement strand
ACAGGAATAATATAGCGCTCTGGCCGCTAATCGCCTATATGTACTCTACCGAACGGATACAAATATGTGACAAGTCTACTCCCGATCTCATCATCGTTAATTGCAGCTTTCAAAATTTTGAGGGGTGTCGACATTTTGCCATCAGCATATCGTCCCGGTCCAGCAAATAGATCCATATAGGCAATTTTCCCAGAATTTACGGTAGGATTCTTTTTTTGAGCTCCAATAATTACTTTTGCCCAGACCCAAAAATATTTGGAAACAATTTGGCACTTTATAGCTGATTGAGCAGTTTGCTCATCGAAAAAAGAATTATCAGCCATTTTCCCTCCTTTATATGAAACATAACGCTTCGGTTCACCTGACTGCAAAAGCGGCCAGATGAAGCCAGTAAATGCCACCGAAACCGCGCCGCTTTTGCGGGTCGGAGTGCAACCGATTGTTAGCGATTTTTGAGGTACTTTGCACGAAAAGCCTCTACGTCTCCGACGTGCTCGCTGCGATGAATCATCCGATGGCAATTGGCGCAGAGGACGCAAAAATGTTTTTTTGGATCCAACGCGACCACTTTCCCTTTCAGTTCGGCGAGGGGGACTAGATGATGAGCTTCTATATATTTCTTGCCGATTTCGCCATACTCCTCCCAAAAGCTGAATTCACAGGCTTGACACGTCCACCCATGAACTCTCTTGGCATCGGCAGCAAGATTTCTATTGCGTTCTATCTTTTTGTGAGACCTGAGCCGTCTAAGATCTTCTACTCCCAAGCCAACTTCATCTTCCTCTGCAGCTTCTTGCTCCCCTGCCTCCAATTCTTTGCTCTTATTGAAGAGGAACTGCCGAAGCTGCTTCACTGATTCGGAATCTTTGTTGTAGGACGGCAGGTCGTTCTGATTGTAATAATCAAAGTTATTAAACACATGAAAGAGCACTTCAACAACACGCGGGGACACATCTGCGCTACGCCAGTCAGTTGTGCATAGGTCATCAGGTCCGTAGCCACGGCACTTCTTATAGCCGGGACACGATTTCAAGCATCCGCCTGATTTTGATTTCTTAAATGCGAACCAGTTTTCTCCGCCTGGCTGGATTGAATCCAGGATCGTTTGCCACTTCTTTTCCGTCAAAAGTCTCCCAAGCACCATGTTTTTTTCCTGATTCGCTAACATTGTATTGAACGCCCACCCACTTGTTATTGACATAGAAAGCATATTGAGCTGCTTGTATTCACAGATATTGCTCGCTTTTGCGCATTTGCTATCCGGCTAATTCACCTTTTGTCTTTCGGCTTCAATTTGCCAAGTTTCAGTCATGAGAAGACGCAACTTTCAGCTTCTGCTTTGATTGATGTTCTCAGGCAGAATTCTATACAGAATCCCATGCCCTGGTAATTCAATCGTTATCTTGCTGGCTGTAAATAAATATGAAAATATAATTTCTGAATTGAACGCCCGATTAATGATGGCCTGAAGATATGCCCTTTTCTTAAATCTCATTGAAACAATTGGAGCGATTATAGCTAATAAAAGCCAATGCCAAGAGAATATAAAAGAGAATACTATTCCTATAACTGGGGCTAAAATCATTACGAAAGAATAAAAGGCGGATAGCCACTTTTCAGATGGTCTGGAAATTATGTTAAAAGTCGTTCCATCAATTGAAACTGGCGCCATTCTGATTTGAACTATAACCGATATTGTGGACACACCGAAAAGTTCGTATATTCACGAAAC
>DAOOSE010000226.1:0-1740 GCA_035389625.1 bacterium | reverse complement strand
AAGCGCAACGGCATAGATATCGACCCCGAAGTATTCAGCAAACCTCTCGCCATGGCTTTTGGCAAGGATGATGAAGTCAGTGCAGCCAAAGAGGTGGATCTGTTTGCTAAAAAACACGAAGCACTCGAGGTTCTTGCGGGTATTCTTGATTCCAGAATGGTTGATGCCGGCACGGTCAAGCGGCTTGCTGCCCTACCTTCCAAAGAAATGCTTTACGGACGATTGGTTGGATCAATTGCCTCTCCACTGTCTGGTATGGTAAACGTTTTGGCGGGAAACCTTCGAGGATTAGTCAATGTTTTAAATGGGTACAAAGAGAAAAAAGCATAATTAATTTTCAATTATCAATTACAATTTTCAATCAATTCTCAATTTTCTAATTTTCAGACATTCAATCCTTGAAAATTCAATGAAAATTGAGATTAAAAATTGAAAATTACGACTGAAAGGAGTCATTATGGCAGAGGAAACAACTGCAGAGGCAGTAAAAGAGGAAAAGAAAGTGTCCGGAAAGTACACTGATCTTATTGATCAAATTAAAAAACTTTCAGTTCTGGAGCTATCAGAGCTTGTTAAGGATCTGGAAGAGGAGCTTGGTGTTTCAGCTGCTGCACCTGTTGCAATGGTTGGCGCTCCTGCTGGTGGTGCTTCCGCTGAGCCTGTTGAGGAAAAGACAATCTTCGACGTCGTGCTTGCAAGTGCTGGTGCTCAGAAGATTGGTGTTATCAAGGCTGTTCGAGAAATCAAACCGGATCTTGGCCTCAAAGAAGCCAAGGACTTGGTTGACGGTGCTCCAAAAGAGCTATTGAAAGGTGTCAAAAAGGAAGAAGCTGAGGCTGCCAAGGCCAAACTCGAAGCTGCCGGTGCAACAGTTGAGATGAAGTAATAAGTAAGAATTACGAAGCATGAAGTAGGAATTAGGGGACCAAAAAAGCTCAATGAGAGCTTTTTTGGTATAGTATTAGCGATATGCCACAATTCTGTTTAATTAAAAAATTAGAAAATGGTGTCAGGGTGGGGGAGTTAACAACCCCGCACGGAGTTATCCACACGCCATTTTTCATGCCTGTCGGAACGGTGGGCAGCGTTAAAGGTGTCTCACCAAGGGAGCTGGCCGAAGTTGGGGCAGAAATTGTGCTCTCCAATACTTATCACCTTTACCTGCGTCCCGGCGAACAGATTATAAAAGAGCTGGGCGGTTTGCATGAGTTTATGCGCTGGAATAAGCCGATTTTGACAGATTCAGGCGGTTATCAAGTATTCAGCCTGTCGGATAGGGGAGAGGGCCGGAACTCGATGGTAAAGGTTACTGAGGATGGGGTCGAGTTTAAGTCGCACCTTGATGGCTCTAAACACATCTTTACACCTGAAAAAGTTATTCAGATTCAGCTTGATCTGGGGGTTGATATATTAATGCCGCTCGATGTCTGTCCAAGTGGAAAAGCTGATTCTAAGGAACAAAAAAGAGCAGTGGAACTGACCATAAAATGGGCAGAAAGAGCCAAACGTTATTTTGAATCAAGAATTAAGAATAATGAATTAAGGACAATCGCAAAACCCATAATCCATAATTCATCATTCATAATTCGCCCGCAGTTGCATGGTATTGTCCAGGGTGGTCTGGACCCGGAACTACGTAAGTTCTGTGCTGACAAGTTGATTGCGATGGACTTTGACGGCTATTCAATAGGTGGACTTGCCGTAGATCTGGAAACAAGAGATATGTGGGAAATAGTTCGT
>DAOOSE010000225.1:0-1742 GCA_035389625.1 bacterium | reverse complement strand
TAGTCTTTGCCGGCGAAAAGTTGGTAGCAACTGTCGGACTTAAAGATGTTGTAGTAATTGATACGCCTGATGCAATCCTAGTCTGCAACCGGCATAAGTCACAAGAAGTTAAAAACCTACTTGGGAAATTAGAAGAGATGAAAAAAGAAGAATATCTTTAACTACTATATATAACTGTCGTTCTAACAATGTTGTCATCCCTGCGAAGGAGGGATCTACTGGATCTCTAAATAATAGATCCCGGATCAAGTCCGGGATGACACAATATGAATGACAAGAAACGGAGTCATCATGAACCAAACAACATCGACAATTAATTCTTCGATCTTCAAATCTTACGATATTCGAGGCGTCTATCCCTCAGACCTTAACGAAGAACTTGCTTATCGAATTGCACAGGCTTATGTCAAATACGTAAAGCCAGAGGGAAAAATCGCTGTCGGGATGGATGTAAGAACTTGTTCTCCTGCACTTAAAAAAGCTGTTGTTGCCGGATTGACAGATGCAGGTATTGATGTGGTTGACATCGGTTTAGTTTCGACAGATATGTACTATTTTACGGTTGGAAAATATAAATTGGCTGGCGGAATTATGGTTACCGCTTCGCACAACCCGGCTGAGTATGGCGGACTGAAGATGGTTCGCGAAGAGGCAAAGCCATTGTTTGGGGAGCAAGGTATTAACCAGATTCGCGACATGATTCTTGCGAATGAAGATAGAACTGAAGCAGCAACCAAAGGTATAATTGAAGAAAAAGACGTTTTGTCTGATTTTACTGAGTTTGTTTTGAATTTTGTAGACAAAACGAAGATCAAACCAATGAAGGTAGTAATCAACCCTAACTTTGGCTACCAGGGCGTGATTTTTAAACACATTGTCGAAACAGGCAGCTTGCCGATAGAAATTATTGGACTAAATGATGAGCCGGACGGCACTTTTCCCAAGGGTCGACCTGATCCATTTATTCCTGAAAACAGACCTGAATTTGTGGCCAAGGTAAAGGAATCTGGCGCTGATTTTGGCATCGCCTGGGATGCAGATGGCGATCGGGTTTTCTTCTGTACCGACAAAGGCAATTTCGTTGAATCATATTATGCCAATGCATTATTTATAGGATATATGCTCGATAAAAGCCCTGGAAGCAAAATAGTTTACGATATCCGATATGTCTGGGCCCTAATAGATGCTGCAAAAGAGAGAGGAAGTGAAGCAATCGAGTGCCGGGTTGGCCACTCTTATATTAAGCAAAAAATGAGAGCAGAAGATGCAATTTTTTGCGGGGAATCCTCCGGCCACACCTATTTTCGAGACTTCTGGTATGCCGATTGCGGCATGATCCCTGCCCTCATGATGGCCGCCCTTCTGGGAGAAAAAGGTGCCTCACTCGATTCCTTGATGCAACCCCTCTTTGCCAAATACCCAATGTCGGGAGAATTCAACACTACCGTTGAAAATCCACAAGGTAAGATGGATGAAATCAAGGCAAAATACAGCGACGCCAAAATCTCAACTCTTGACGGTGTTACCATCGAATACGATGACTGGCGAGCCAATATCAGACCCTCCAACACCGAGCCTCTATTGCGTCTTAACGTCGAAGCAAAATCGCAGGAACTCATGGAAGAAAAGCGAGACGAACTATTAGCGATGATCCGAGCATAATTTTCTTGTTTTTTAAACCTTTTTATCATCCCTGCGAAAGCAGGGATCTTGAACAACTTTGATCCAGTAAAACAGAGCGA
>DAOOSE010000224.1:0-1773 GCA_035389625.1 bacterium | reverse complement strand
ATTTTTGCTTTCATCAGCAGATATGAAGGCTTCGGTCTACCAATCCTCGAATCTTTCAGTGCTGGAACACCTGTTGTTGCGGCCAATTCTTCGTCTCTCCCTGAAGTAGCAGGTGACGCTGCAATCCTGGTCAATCCTGAAGAGACGGATGAAATTGTGGAAGCCTTTCAGAAAATTGTTGACAATCCAAAAATGGCAAAAGACCTGATCGAAAAGGGGAGAGAACGCATTAAAATTTTTAGCTGGGACAATACGGCAAGAAAGATTCTTAAATGCTTGGAGGAAATGTGAGAATAGCCCTGGTTTGCGATTTTTTACTTAAACACGGCGGGGCCCAGGTAACACTAGAGACCATCATGGAAATGTTTCCAGATGCCCCGATCTATTGTCTTCTCTATGATGAAAGGGGAACCAAGGGTAGATTCAAAAATAGGACTATTATTACCTCAAGCCTGCAAAAATATCCCACTTCTATCAGAAAGAGAAACAAACTTTTGCTCGGAAAATATCAGCGAGCAATCGAGGAGTTTGATTTTTCGAAATATGACGTTGTCATCTCTTCCTCTGACTCATACTCACACGGAGTAATTACTCAGCCAAAAACCTTTCACCTTTGCTACTGCCATACCCCTATGCGCTATGTCTGGGATTGGCATGAAAAATATTTAGAGGAAAATGGCATTGGTTTCGGTCCAAAGGGAATTTATGTCCGTAAAATTATCTCCGACATACGAGTCTGGGATCGCTTGGCAGCCTATCGAGTGGATAACTGGATTGCCAACTCCGAAAACGTAAAGGAGCGCATCAAAAAGTTTTATCGTGCTGATTCAACCGTGATACACCCCCCGATCGATATAAATAAATTCGAAATTTCCCAAAATCCCAAACTTGATTATTTTTTGATCGTATCTCGTCTTGAGCCATACAAGAACATCAGCCTTGCTGTGGATGCATTTAAGAGCCTCCCCAATGAAAAACTTGTCATCATTGGAGAGGGAAGCGACCGCGTAAAGCTGGAACGGAGTGCTCCAAAAAATGTTAGGTTCCTGGGCTGGCAATCAGAAGAGAAGCTGAAAGAGTATTATGCTAATGCAAAAGCACTGATTTTCCCTGGAGAGGAAGATTTTGGTTTGACTCCCGTCGAATCCCTAGCTTCCGGCCGGCCAGTCATTGCCTACAAAAAGGGTGGGGTATTAGAGTCGGTAACAGAAGGGGAGACAGGCTTGTTTTTCAACGAGCCGACCCCGGAATCTTTGGTTGAATCAATAAATAAGTTTAATCCGTCAAACTTTGATCCATCTACCTGCTACAAGGCCGCCGAAAAATTCTCCAAGGAAGCATTCAAACAAAAATTCCTTTCACACCTAGAAAAAGCTTGTGAGGAATATAAAAAGGGGATGAAATGAGATTCAATCCATTTGATTTCAGGGGAAGAGAATTGGGACACTCCAACGAAGAGTCTCCTTACCAGAAGAGTGCCAGACAGGCCGATGAACTGACAAAAATTGCCGCACAATACATATCTAAAGAGAAGGACAATTCAGCGGCCTATGGCCGCGCTATACTCAGAACGGCTAACAGATTTCTCAGTGCCAAATCGCTCAAGGAACTGAACGGGGGAGTAAGACTATACGGATATAGCGAAATGCTGTCCTTTTTTCTCCCAATTTTATTCAAAGAGTGTTCCAACCGAACTGATGAGATTCGAGAGGTGTTTCTCGCCGAGCTCGAAAGAGAATTGGGGACTGAGGTTGTCGAACGATATGAACATCG
>DAOOSE010000223.1:0-1785 GCA_035389625.1 bacterium | reverse complement strand
GTCGGCTCAGAAGCAGCCATCCTTTAAAGAAAGCGTAACAGCTCACTAGCCGTAGGTGTAATGCGCCGAAAACTTATGGAGGCTCAAACAGATAACCGAAGCTTAGGATTTTCTCCCGCCTTCGGGTGGGAGGGAGTGGTAAGGGAGCGTTCTGTGTGCAACGAAGGTCAGCCGTAAGGACTGGCTGGAGCGATCAGAAGTGAGAATGCCGGCATGAGTAACGAAATTGAGATGAGAATTCTCAACCCCGAAAGACCAAGGTTTCCTCTGCCATGTTCGTCAGCGGAGGGTTAGGCGACCCTAAGGTGAGCCCTGAACTAGTTTCAGGGATAGCCGATGGATTACTGTTTAATATTACAGTCCTTGGCATCAATCGTTTGACTTGGGAAGTGACGATGCAGGATAGTTCGTGTGCTGATGTGAAGTCAGCATCTAATCATCAAGATAGTTTGGGCAGGCAAATCCACTCAAATGTTTAATCGAGATGTGATGGCACTCTAATTCTTCGGAAAAGGAGTGACGAGTGAGTTCAGCATTCCGGAAAAACTTCGCAAGGAGATTGGTGTTAAATCGTACCGATAACCGACACAGGTGGTCAGGTCGAGTAGACCCAGGGGAGCGAGAGAAAGTAGTTTAAGGAATTCGGCAAAACAGCTGGGCGTAATTTCGAGAGATGCCCTTCCTTCTTAGCTCTTTGAGCAACGAAGGACGCAGTGAATGTTGTAGGATCGACTGTTTACCAAAAACACAGGTCCGTGCGAACTCGTAAGAGGAAGTATACGGGCTGAAGCCTGACCGGTGCCGGAAGGTTAACTGCGAGGGTCTCTTTTAGACTTGTCTAGGAGAGGCTTTCAATTGAAGCCCCGGTGAACGTCAGCAATAACTATAATTGTTCTAAGGTAGGAAAGCTGCCTTAGTAAAACTTTGCTATATGCTGGAAACCCTGAGTATCCCATGATACTATGGTACCATTCATCCTTAGGAATAAGGAAAAAGATGATATCAAGTGATAATTTATTGGGTGCAGGCAATCAGCAGGAAAGACTGGAAATAAGTTGGTGGATCACAGGTTTTACCGATGGAGAAGGTTGTTTTTCGGTTAGCATTTTTAAAAATAAAACCAGCAAATTACTTTGGCAGACAATGCCAGAATTTGTTATTACTCAAGGAGAGTCAAGTTTAGCTTGTCTCGAGATGGTAAAAAGTTTTTTTAATGTTGGCAGGATTTATATCAATAAAAGATATGATAATCACAAAGAACACCTTTATCGGTACTGTGTAAGAAATCGAAATGATCTGAATAATGTAATTATTCCTTTCTTTCGAAAGTATCCATTGAAAACAGCTAAGCAAGCAGATTTTTTGAGATTTTGTCAAGTGATTGAGAGAATGAATAATCTAGAACATTTGACACAAAATGGATTAGAATCGATTGCAAAGTTTGTAGGTAAACAACTTATTTAAAGTATCCTCAGAGACTACACGCAGAGCCCTTCAAACTTTTCTGAAATTTATTTCAAAAAAGTTAGTCGGGAAGATATAGTCCGAACTCACAGGCGACTGTGAGAATGTTAAAAGACAATAACATTCTCTAAATTTTTTAGAGACAACAAATGCGTTCTTAATTTTTAAGAATGAATGAGCGAAGTTCCTTGTCGCTTAATTGGCGACCTGCACGAATGGTGCAACGAGTCCTACACTGTCTTGAACTACTACTCGGTGAAATTGAAATGGCTGTGAAGATGCGGCCTACTGGCAGCAGGACAAAAAGACCCCGTGGAGCTT
>DAOOSE010000222.1:0-1792 GCA_035389625.1 bacterium | reverse complement strand
ACAGGATTTCTGCGGCCACTACACCAGCCAAGGCCTTCTACCGCGTTTCTGCGGTTCGCAATCCGTAAAAGCACTAATATATCCATAATATCAAGGCTGTTCCTTCGGGAGCAGCCTCTTTAAGATCGTTGCACATGAAAGTGGACAAAAAGTATATGTAAATAGTTCTTGACAAGATATATAGCATCTGTACATTGACTTCATCATTAACACGGAGTTAATCATGGAAAAACAGATTATAACAATGGCCGATCAAGAACTTGCAAACCGCATAGAAAAGCGTTGCCACTTTCTTAAAGACATTGAAAAGATAATAAACTGGAAGCGGATCAACAAGGTTCTTACCAAAGTAGAAATTCGCCGCAGTTCAGTAGCTGGCAGAGACGCATTTTCTGCTGAGGTTATGTTCCGTATTATGCTGCTCCAAATCTGGTACAAGCTTTCCGACTATCAGATGGAAGAACAGCTTGGTTATAACTTCATGTTTATGTGGTTTTGCAAGTTGAGCTTAGAAAATCCTGTACCGGATCACTCGACAATTAGTCGTTGGCGTACCCGCTTTGCTGCCCAGGGTGTCTATGAAAAGCTTCTGGCAGAAGTAAACAGGCAAATTTCCGGACACAATATCCGCATTAACGAAGGCACCATCCTTGATGCCACCATAGTAGAATCAAAAGCCCGTCCCCGAAAAACCGAGATCATCGAAACAGAGCCGGTTGGAGATGATGAGATTCCTGGAGTTCAGACTTTTCAGGCCACCGGTTTGACAACAGAAGAGTCGAAGGATACTGATGCCCGCTGGATTAAGAAAGGGAAGAAGAGCACTTACGGGTACAAAGGGCATGTGGCGGTTGACAAGATAAGCGGTTTGGTTCAGGATATAATCGTTACTCCGGCGAATGTCTATGATGGGCACATGCTTGAGCCCTTGGTAAATTCGCTCAATCTGGAACCAGATGCAGAGGTCTTGGCTGACAAAGGTTACTGCAGTGCAGAAAATGAGGACTTCCTGGAAAAGAAAGGTCTTGTTTCCAAGATCATGCAAAAAAAGAAGAAGAATCAAGTTGCAGATCCGGAACTGATAGCACGCAATCTGGAGATATCCCGAGAGCGTTACCGGATCGAACGCAGCTTTGGCTGTCTCAAGAAACACAACGGCTGGAGTAGATCGATCTATATGGGCCTACAAAAGACCAAAGATTATCTGCTGATGGGAGCAATTGCCTTCAATATGAAGCGTAGTCTTGCTATTTTGCGATCGTGAGATAGGAGAGGTCTGTCCAGTTTTCTGGATTACCAGAGAAAATGAAGAGATTAGAGGCTTTTTGAGGGCTATAATTGGCAAATTTGGACATAAATGATGGTTCTCAGCTAAAAATATCGTAAACTGGACTTGAATTCACTCTCACAGTTTCAGCGGGAGTATTGTTCAACGGTCTTTTATATTAAAAAACAGGGGGATGTGAGATAACAACAATTTAGTTGACAAAAATCTTAGTAGTAGGTAGGCGTTCCGAAACTATAGTTTGGAGGAATGATGCGCTTTACTACTCTGATGATGATCGTGTTGCTGGTGATATCCTCAGTGGTATTTACTGCATGCGGGGATGATGATAATGATAATGATAATGGCACAATAATCACTGACCCTTTTGACAGCATAACTCAGAATAATACCGACTGGATGGTGTTTTTTTGGGCATGGGAAAACTTGGGCAAAGCGGATCTAACCACATATGCGGTGAGTTGTAGTTGGCTGGGAGAGCAAACCGTATTAACAGAAGACGATGTA
>DAOOSE010000221.1:0-1805 GCA_035389625.1 bacterium | reverse complement strand
TACACTTATTGAGAGAGATATCCCTGACAAAAGATTTGACGCAGTAATCTTGCTGGACAATGGGGATTTTCGCCGAACCGGATTTGTCGATGAATTGAAGGCATTGAAATCAAGCGGTGTCCCGATAGTCAACATTGACCATCATACGAGAAACGATCTTTGGAAGTTTGTTAATATCAATTATGCTAATGAATCTGCCTCCTCTGCTTCTGAGCTTGTCTATGAGTTGATGGTTCGGTTGGGTTGGGAGATCACTCCCTCCATTGCAACTTCGCTTATTGCCGGAATATACAATGATACAGGCGGTTTTCGCCATCCCAATACCACTGATAATGTACTGATGATTGTTGCCGACTTGCTGAAAAAAGGAGGGAACCTAAAGAAAGTTGCGAAAAATATTGAAAACTCCCGCCCAGTTTCACTTTTTAAGCTCTGGGGCATTGCACTGGATCGTATGGTTATCGATTCTCGGTTCAATCTTGCCGTTTCTTACCTGACCCAGAAAGACATCACTCGCTGTGAGTCCTCGGAGGACGACATTCCAGGTCTTGTCAATCTTATCAATGCTGTTCCCCAAGTTCGTGCGACATTATTGCTTTATGAAGGGAGCGATGGTAAAATCAAGGGCAGTTTACGTACAGAGAGAGATGATGTCGATGTCTCTGTTTTGGCGCAACTTCTTGGCGGGGGCGGACACAAGAGGGCTGCAGGATTCTCGTTTCATGGAAGGATTGAGAAGAGGGGAAATTCGGTCGTAATTGTTTGATTTTGGTAGAGGAATATCGTTCGTTCTTTGCATATACCTCTACCATTTGGTAAAATGGGTTTATGAAACCCAGAAAATGGACAAAAGAGCAATTAGAGCAAGCAACCAAGCAATCGAGAAGTATTCGTCAAATTCTAAATATTCTTGGTCTTCGCGAAGCTGGTGGTAATTATAGCCAGATTCGGAAATATATCGATGCTTACAAAATCGATTGCTCGTCACTAAAGGGAAGAGGCTGGAGCAAGGGAAAAAAGGTTGAGGGAAAACCAAGAGTTTCACTAAGTGAAATTCTTGTGAACGGGAGCCAGTACCAAAGTTTTAAGTTGAAACGCCGTTTGCTTAATTCCGGTATGAAGGCTCCAAGATGTGAGGAATGTGGCTGGGATCAGTTGACGGAAGACGGTAGGCGACCGCTTGAGTTGCATCATATTAACGGGAGAAGGCTGGACAATAGGATTGAGAACCTGCAAATTCTCTGTCCTAACTGTCATAGTTTGAAGCCGAGTTACCGAGGAAGAAATAAGCGCATGGGCTAGTGGTGGAATGGCATACACACAGCACTTAAAATGCTGCGCCCTAAAGGCATGTGGGTTCGACTCCCACCTAGCCCACCAAAAGAAAAAAACTGACTCTGTGTTAGTTTTTTTCTTTTGCGAGGTCGGACGAGAACCCACTTGTAGGTGGACGGGTCTGGGGCCCCGTCTGAGACTCCCACCTAGCCCACCAAGAAATGCTTCAACATTCGTTGAGGCATTTCTTGTAGGTGAGCAGAAGAACCCACTGATATGAGAAGCGGGTCTTGTGGCCCTGACACAAATTGTCCCCTTTGGGGTCTGAGAGTCCCGCCCCGGGCACCAGAAAAAAGCTTAAAATGCTGAGAGCTGGATCAAACCTTTCTTTTTTGATATATTAAACAAAGGAGGGGCTATGAGGAATAAAATGCTGAAGAGACATAGAGTTGCCAGAATTATCGAAGTGTTTACCCTGGTTCTTGTAATGGCAGGAGCGGTGTATTTCTATGCTCCGAAGTATTTGGCAG
>DAOOSE010000220.1:0-1813 GCA_035389625.1 bacterium | reverse complement strand
TTCCAAGTCGGGCAACACGATTATTGTTACTCAGGCGGTTAATTCGTATCTGAATATAACAGTGAGCAATCAGGTACTTTTTGCAACAGCGATTAATGAAATTAGCGCAAAAGGTGTCTCTTACGGCAACTCTACAGCAAAAAAAGATGAAAAAATAATGGTTGAGTTTCTCTCGCCAAACACCAATAAGCCGCTTCATTTGGGCCATATACGTAACGGTGCTCTCGGAATGTCAATCTCTAAGCTACTTGAGACTACTGGGGCCAGGGTCATCAAAGCCAATCTGATCAATGATCGCGGCATACACATAGCAAAATCGATGCTTGCCTGGAAAATTTGGGGCAACAACAACACCCCAAAATCGACGGGAGCAAAAGGTGATCATTTTGTTGGGGATTGGTATGTTAAATTTTCTCAGGAACTTGACAGAAACCCGGAACTAATCAATCAGGCCCAGGAAATGCTAAAGCAATGGGAAGATGGCAACCCAGACATAATTGCTCTGTGGAAAAAAATGAATAGCTGGGTTTACGAAGGGTTTAACGACACCTTTAAAAAACTGGGGTTGGAATTCGACCAAACCTATTATGAGAGCGAAACTTATAAACTGGGTAAAAGTGTGGTTGCAGAGGGGCTAAAGAGAAATGTTTTTCAAAAAGAAAAAAATAATGCAATTACCGCCATTCTACCTGCTGATCAATTCGGAGTTGAAAAGGACGGAGTGAATAAAAAGGTTACTTTGATCAGACCGGATGGAACTAGCGTGTATATTACCCAAGACCTGGGAACTACCAAGATGAAGTTTGAAGAAAACAATCTGACCAGGGCAATTTTTGTGGTCGGTTCGGAGCAAGAATATCACTTTAAAGTATTATTCAGCCTTCTCTCCAAGCTTGGTTTTGCCTGGGCTGATAAGTGCTATCACCTGTCTTACGGTATGGTTTACCTTCCTGATGGCAAAATGAAATCGCGTGAAGGTAAAACGGTTGATGCCGATGATCTTTTTGATAGCATGAAGAATCTTGCTATTGAGGAAATAGAAAAACGCCACAAAGATAATGAGCTATCACAGACGGAAACTGAGCAGCGGGCTTCTGCCGTTGCTCTTGGTGCAATAAATTATTATTTATTACAGGCATCATCTCGGCAGGATATTCATTTTGATCCCAAAACATCCATTTCCTTCGACGGCAACACCGGACCGTACTGCCAGTATACTTACGCTAGGGCATATAGTATTTTGGAGAAAAACAAGGAGATGAGAGAAACTCCCGATTTTTCACTCCTCGGAAACAATGAGGAATTACTCTTAATTCAGAAACTAATTAACTTTCCCGAGCAAATAAACATTGCCGCAAATGAGCTTAATCCGGTAAAACTAGCTTCTGCGATTTATGAAACTGCCAAAGCATTCAATCAGTTCTACCAAAAACATTCCATATTAAACGAAGAAGTTAAGCCTCTGGCAGCCGCAAGATTAGAACTCGTGAGATGTACCTCATCTGTAATTAAAAAGGGCTTATCCCTACTGAATATCGAAACCCTGAATCGAATGTAGTATTATTACACGTTTACGAAGCCCTATCTAAGTACTCGAACTCGGCTTAACTTATGGCCGTAGCCCACTCGACTCAAAAAAGAGGGTGACGATGAGGTCATAAAGTACAATGGTATTGGTCGATAATAATCCGATTTAGTCACTTGATATAGTTATTGGTACAAAAAATCCCCAGGAAGGCGCTCGTGGTTAATCTCGGGGTTTCCTAATAGCGACAACACTCTTTTTCCCTAATGGAAGGATCATTTTTTAAGA
>DAOOSE010000219.1:0-1824 GCA_035389625.1 bacterium | reverse complement strand
TACAATACGTTTACCGATATCAACTATATTTCAACAGCTAAAATTTACAAGTTCTTAAAGATAAAAATCTCACTCAATATCACATCTCACTACCTAACTACACTAATTCTCTATCGTTTACCTAGCACCATGAGCTGCCCACCATAGCTAGCCAAAACGCCATCCTGCCTTATCATTTATATAAAAAGAAGAAAATCACGACAATTTTCTTTTCAACCAAGAGATCCAAATTAACTTAAACGCACAGCCATATTAACCAAAAACATATTGCATACGCACTAGTTAGCAGCAAGGCTCAAAACCTTATCATCCTGCTTCAGTACCATTCGACTGCAGCCCAAAGCTCATGACGGCTACCCCCGAAAAAATAAAGCATTGCCGCCACCACCAACCAAAACATCCTTGCGACAATCCCATCAATCCATGAAGACAACTTCAGCGTCCAAGTAACGCCGAAAACAGTCGCTACCGAACCCCACCGTTCGGCGATTCCCACAGATTGTGACATGCCACCGAAAATTCTCCATCTTGTCAAATCGAAAAAGCCGTCGTAGTATTCAGTTCAGATTCACCCACTCAAAGTTAGCCTTAGCTATTAATCTCAGCGATTCGATGCAAAGTGGTAAACCTACTGGCTTGAGGATCTTAAGATGGCTTTCGGTCTTTTTTTCAGCTATCGGCGCTCTGACTTCGGCGATCCTATGCGTGAATTTTTCAAGGATCTGGGCGCAGAAGTCTGCAAGCTATGCGGTCTTGATCAGAAGCAAGATTTTGCTTTTTTTGATCAGGAAAACATAGAGACCGGCGACAATTGGGACAGGGCGCTCCTAACGGCGCTGCAGCAAGCCCAAATATTGATACCGATGTACTCGCCAGCATATTTCAAGAGCGAATATTGCGGAAAGGAATGGCAGCTCTTTCAAACAAGGCGTAGCGAATACGCTACCGCAAATGGAACACCCCCGCCACCGGTAATCAAGCCTGTAATCTGGATTCCGATTCGTGGCAATAACAAGAAGCTTGCTTTGCCCGAAACTCTGCCTGACGACGTGAGACTCGTCCAGTATACTTGGCAGGAGGAAGAGTCAGAGATTAATCAAGAGGGGTTGGAGTACATTGTCCGTTTAAAATCAAATTACGCGACTCTTTACACAAAATTTTTGCGTCGATTTGCTGAAAAAATAAAGGAAACAATAGATGATTGCTTCCTACCACCGCTGACATCCCCTCCCCCACTCAAAGAGATTCCTTCTGCCTTTGCAGAAAGGTCACCCACTCCCCTGAATCAATTACCTACTCGACGACTGGGCGTTCGTAGGCATGTTCGTTTCATTTTTGCCGCATTGAATCCGGAGTCCTTAGATCCCGGCCGAAACGCAGAGCCATACTATGACAATGGGGGGTCAGACTGGAAACCATTCTATCCGGATCTAAAGCATCGCATCGGCCCGCTAGTTACGCACATCGTTTCAAACCCTGACTTAGATTTTGACTGTGACAAAGTTGAATTCACCCAAGATTTAGCTAAATCGGTGAGCCAAGCCTTTGACGATGGTATGGCGGTAGTGATTTTTCTAGATCGCTGGTCTCTATATAAGGATGCTAACTACCAGACGATATTTGAAGAATTTGACAGTCTTAATTTCAGAAACTGCGCGATCATTCTTCCCTGGAACCCAAACGATCCAGAGTTAGTGGAAAGAAGTCAAGAAATGAATCAACTCATAACAAGGGTGCTTCATTTTCGCAGTGACTTTTCTCAATCGTCACCGTATTGCTGCAAGACAGTTGAATCGATGGATGAGTTGCATAGAATTTTGGGTC
>DAOOSE010000218.1:0-1826 GCA_035389625.1 bacterium | reverse complement strand
CTTTTGCCTGTTTCCTCGCCGTAACTGCTTGATGTTTTTTTGTGGCCTTATCATCCATCATGCTGTTTCTTTCTTCTACCGGCTTGGCTTGGAGTTTTGCAAATGTGCGAGAATCAAGCTTGAGGTGCTTGCATATCTTCGTTTTACACCACCCCATAGCCTGAAGAGCTTGCATGTTCTCCGCTTTTGATCTGAGTGTCATCATGTTGCTGGCCATTACATTCTCTTCTAACCCAATCGTTTTGTTCATATTTTCAGCATTTATAAGTTCTGGCGCTGATAAGGGAACCTTGTATTTGAAGTAGCGTTTCAAAAATGCGCTGCAATAATCGGTGAGGTTTTTTAACAGATGGAATCTGTCGCTGATCTGCAAAGCATTTGGAAGAGCTGATTCAATAGCCTTGCGATAAATTATAGAACCGTCACGAGAAACGATTTTTATATTGGGAAATGTGCTCAGCCAAGCTTCCACATCTTTGCGATCTCTTGAGGATATCAGGTCGACAATTTTATGCTTTTCAATGTCGACCATTACAGTTCCGTAAGACTTTCGCTTTTTGAGAGCAAAATCATCAATGCAAACTATTGAAATGCTTTCCTTATCAATGTTTGGCTCCTCTTTTTTTTAACAAATTACAGATTGTGCTCTTTCCGACATTAACAATATTTCGTTTCAGCTGAACTGAAGCCGCTATTGAGCTACAATTTAAGGCCAGACTCACAATTTCCTTTTCCAATCGATTGGTCTTTTTGGCTTTCGATACGATAAAATCGAAACATTCAGCAAAGGTTGTTCTTATGCAATATGGATTCTGGCAAAAGAACCTTCTATTCTTCAGCATTACTACAACCTTCTTATCAGAGATCGGCAAATCCTGAAAACTACGCTCATAATTGGAATGAATACTTGATGAGAAATGGCCGCAATATGGACATCTGGCTCGTTTCCTCTTGGATTCGGCAACAAGGAAGATAGTGTCACCTTGGATTTCGTGATTCACGTATAACAAATTCTTATCAAGAAGCTTTAGAATTCTATGCACGGTCGGTTCCTGTCGTTTATTTTGGGCCGCGCCAACATAGTACACTTCTACAATAAATTCAACTAACTCTGGAAAGAACCATAAATTTCCCTAATTTTGCAAAAAGCCATTGCGGGTAACGGGTAGGGAATTTTAGTTTTTCATCAGTGCCCCCTTTAAACGGTTACTCGGGCCATCGAAAATCACCAAGTGCCCGTGATGCACGATTCTATCTATTATCGCCGCTGTCATCTGCTCGTCATAAAACACAGTGACCCATTTACTGAACTCCAGATTGGTAGTCAGAATTACACTTCGCTTTTCGTAACAGTCAGAAATCACCTGGAACAACAGCCTTGCACCATCTCTTTCAAGCGGCACATACCCCCATTCGTCGAGTATAAGCAGGTCTGCTTTACTGATAGATTTCAAGAATCTGGTCAGATTACCCTTCGCTTTTTGTTCGGCAAGCATATTTACCAGAGCTGCCGTTCTGAAAAATTTGACTTCCTTCCCGGCGTTGCATGCTGAAACACCGATTGCCGTCGCAAGATAGGTTTTGCCAGCTCCGACGTTTCCATACATCACGATATTTTCCTTCTTATTGATGAATTCGCCCTGGCTCAGCAACTCCGGCGTAAGCGCTGCCGGGAGCTTTACTTCATCAAAGGAATAGCCATCAAAGGTTTTTATCGAGTAAAACCCTGCATTATTGAGGCATCGCACCCTTTTTTCAGCCTGGCGGCGCTTTATTTCTTCGACGTGACGCCCCGCCAGTTGCTCGGAATCGACGGGCTCGGCCTC
>DAOOSE010000217.1:0-1848 GCA_035389625.1 bacterium | reverse complement strand
CGTTTACCGGGTTCGAGGGTGATTCTTTCGTGATAATTCATGAGGTGTCACTCCTTGTCACGGGTCAATTGCCCGCCATTCGCTGCTTTCAAGTACTACGGCAATCATTCCAGCACATGCACATGCACCTGGGCATGGGTGCGGATTTCCGGCCCACCACAAATGAGCGCTTACCGATAGCGAAGGTTTCGTGTTCGCGGAGGGTGAGGAGGCTCATGCCAGTGTTTGCTTCAAAGCGGCCGTTCTCAGCCGAATCTTGGCAACTTCCCAACAAGTCACGGGTTCTTCACCGTTATCCAGGCGAGCGAGCCGTTCAGCAAGAACCGGCCCATGCCAAGCCGGTTCAACGGGCAGATGCGTATGGACCGATTCGTCCAATAGCGGGCTGGTTTCAATCAACGGTTTCAACCTGCCGGCAGCCCACATCGTAATGTCGATCCGGGCTGTTGCGGATTTCGCGATACATGGTATCCGGAGCCAGATCGAGTCCGTTTGGCCATACCACCACCCCGTTTTCGACCTGCGCCTGCGCTACAGCGGCATCTTCCAGCAATGCTTGAAACACGCCCGTACAGAAATCGCGGCTGATCTGAATCGTGCCACTCAGGTCATCCGCAAAACGAACCATCAAGGTGCGCGGCGCAGTGGGGTGGACTTCGATGACATCCCAATACATGGCAATCTCCTTCTCAACGCAATGGATCAATGGGTTTGGGTTCGCATGTCGTTGATATTGGGATTAATTTTAGTAAACCAGAAAAATTTCTATCGATCTGAAAAAATCTCACTAGCTAGCCGCATTAGCGTATCAATTCCTACGATTTCTGATATCTCGACATAATTAGTCCCGCTGCGCCTAAAGCAGAATTTCAAATTACTTGCAATTGCTTCGTAGCATTCAATATTGTGGGCGAGATATTTTCTATACACATTCTCTTTTTCTTTGTTTGTTGATGCATGACTGATGGCATCTCTGGTCTCATCTCTCATTAAGGTCGAGATCCGGTTTATGGAAATATACCCACCATGGTAGTTAACAATACCAAACCTTGGGTGTGTGTAACTCCAATCAAAGCTGACGTTGCTTTTTAATTTAAAGCCTAAAGACTCTAATGCGTTTCTAAACTCGGATTCTGTAGACATAATCAACCCTCTTAACGAATGGACATAAGCAAAATCAACTGTCAAAATGATGGGCAATAATTTTAATGGCGCAACCTAAACTGTGATTATATTTTGAGTTGTAGACTATCCATGAGCTCGTTTGA
This sequence comes from bacterium, assembly GCA_035389625.1. GTDB lineage: Bacteria > Patescibacteriota > UBA1384 > XYA2-FULL-43-10 > 1-14-0-10-43-13 > DAOOSE01. Next base: position 580 of record DAOOSE010000217.1, on the reverse strand, counting down.
GCATGGCACCTTGCCCGAATGCAATTCGCAAATTGCTTATTTATTGATAGCAAGGTAAAAATTCACGAACAAACCTGTCCAGCAAACTTTCTGCACGGCTCACAATAACATCAGAGTTAAAATCGGCATATTGCAATAGTTCATTGTTAAGCAAGATGCGGGACCTTTCAAAAAGCATCTGCTTTTTATCAGCGAACCCCCGGTTTCCAAGAGCTTGATTGTCAAACGTTAAGGTTAGATTTCCTAATGTATGCAGATACCTCTCTCGATCCTCGAAGGAAATTGTTGTCCACTGATTTGGTGCTGGATTTTGAGGGACAATATGTTCAATTTGAACTTTTTTAAGATCTTTTTCATAATCCAACAGCTCTTTTTTCCCAATATTTTCTAGCAAAATCAATAGCCTTTTTAATGGCTGTCTTTTCCTGCTGTAAAGATTGTTTGTTACGATGCTCTCTTTCAACTCTCGAATGCTTGGGAGCCGGTACCCTTCTTCTGCTTTTGAAACGAGCGCTAAAAATCTATCGCCATAGTTAGTGTCAGGAATGAATCCATTTGAATACAGTCGCTTAAAAACCAT
>DAOOSE010000216.1:0-1869 GCA_035389625.1 bacterium | reverse complement strand
CTGGATCGGGCCTGCAAGTCCGGCAGATGATCCGGCTGAAGCTGCTGACGCGAGATGATGATACGGGCGGGCGGATTCGGTTGCCGACGCTCGGGTTCGGTATGGCGGCGCAGGGAAAACTCATTGGCGCAGACATGCACGGGGATGGCTTGGCCATCGACCAGCAGTTCGGCAGGCGCTTCGGCAAAATAGCCACGCACATCATTGACCAGCAGATAGGGCAACTTCTGCTTTTCACGGCTGCGCCACATGCCAGCCAGGGCTTGTTCTATGGCGGTCATTGCAGCGCCTCCTTAACCAACACTATTTCAACCCGCGCCTTTTCCGCTTTTTCCTTCAGCTCTTCAAACTTCATGTCTTCCAATAGTTCAAAAATATTGCCAACCGCAAGCCTGTATGCTTGGGTAGATGATTCAATAGAAATATTGATTTTCTCCATTGCCGATTGATCCATTGATATGAGTTGCGATAGCGTATCAAGTGTTTTTTTTCTATATTCCTTATTAGTTACTGGAACAAGAATACTGAGAAGATTGTCTTCACTAAGGGTTGGATAAGTAGCTCTATTTTGCAGAGAATTCTGCTGAAAGAGAGTAAATGGAGCCTTCAGCATGATGCCCAAATATGCCGGATCTACATCCTTTCTGGGCTTAAGCACATGAAAACCGGTAGTACAAACCCAGCCATTGTGTTCTTTACCAGCGACAAAAACAACAGAACGTTCTGTTCCCGCTCTTACTGAGCTAACCAAAACATCTCCTACGCGGACCATTTTACGTGCCGCCGCAGGTAAATCATCAAAAGCGAGATGTTGTGGCGCTCTGACGGCACCAGTTATGCCGTCGATATCGCCAATCGCAATATAGTTTATTTCTGAACCAATATTTTCATTTGGATTGAATGATTCCTGCGAAATTGTGACAAGTTCAGAAAGTCGGCCAGAAGTATCCACCTCTCCTATCTGTGAAGAGAGCCTCGTATAATCTGGGTGATTGGCAGGTATATCAAGGCGCTCTGCATTCGCTGCCTTCCTCAGAAAGACCTTTTCCTTTTTGACACTGCTAAATTTATCTATGCCCAGCTCATTAGCAAAAGCCAGATCAATTTCACTACCAGACTTTCGCTTTATGGCGATGAGCATTTCTTCTGAAAGTGCTGCCGAACCATCGCGCAGCAACTTTATTGCGGTAAATCGTTCTAATATCCTCCTCTGTTCTTTTTCCTGTGGAATTATTACATCAAAATCATCAACCAAGCCCTTGTTAAGGCTGAACTGCGCAGTTCTTTGGGCTTTTTGCCCCACCTGCATTTGGCCATACAAAGTATTGAGCTGAAGACAGAGAAAATCCGGATCGAGATTGACACCATCCTTAATTCTTATGCCGATAACATTTTGATTGATGTTAGCAGGATGAGGATGGTCTCGATATACTAAGCAACGGCCAATGACCTCAAAGCTCGCTCCAATGATTGTCATCAGAATGTCCCCATTTTCTAGGGCTGATGATTTTCTTGCTTTGTGAGCCTGCTGAGTTATGTAGTCAAGGTCACTCAGATCCAAATAGTCAGAGTAAACGTTTTTGGTTTTAAGGAAGGCAACGCCATTGTCTTCATCGGAGCTGGCATCTTTTGGTGTCGCCCCAAGAAAGGTACGGCATATCTCGCCCAGCTTTTTTGTTTCAAACTGTTCCCAAAGAGTTGGGTCAGTATCAAGCATGAAGCCATACGTCCTCACATCCAGACGTTCAAGACATTCAGTCCGAAGGACGAACACTTTCGGTGTATCATTAAGTGGAAATATCTGATGTTCTTTGAATTTAACGCAAGTCGTCATTACTCCACCTTCCAAGGCTTGCCAGGCGATTTAGC
>DAOOSE010000215.1:0-1888 GCA_035389625.1 bacterium | reverse complement strand
TGCCCATTGAAAATCTTGTTGAGAAAGAGCTAGGAATTACTCATAAGAAACAAATTGAGGAACTTGGGGTCGATAAATTTTGCGAAGCCTGTCGAACCAAAATTCTCGGCTATGTCCCCGAATGGAAAAAGGTAATCCGAAGAGTCGGCCGCTGGGTTGACATGGACAATGCATATATGACCATGGACACCCCTTACATGGAATCAGTCTGGTGGGTATTCAAGGAACTCTGGGATAAGGGCTTGATTTATGAAAGCTACCGATCGATGCACATCTGCCCAAGGTGCGAGACGACACTCTCTCAATCTGAGGTAACGGAAGGATACAGAACGGTCAAGGATCTTTCTGTTGTAGCTGAATTTAAGTTATTGGATCAGCCAAATACTTCAGTTTTAGCTTGGACTACTACACCATGGACATTGATTGGCAATGCTGCCTTAGCTGTTGGCGGAAACATTGATTACGTTGAGATTGAGAAAAAAGATCAAACAAGCGGAAATCTTGTGTGTTTTATCGTAGCAAAAGACCGCCTAAACACAGTTTTTCATGATGATGAATACAGGATAACCAAGAACATCAAGGGTGCCGATCTAGCTGGTAGAAGATATTTACCTTTATTCGACTACTCTGTTAATGATGACTCTATAAAGAACCGCGAGAATGGTTGGCAAATAGTTGAGGCACCTTTCGTGACGACAGAAGAAGGAACAGGCGTAGTTCACATTGCGCCTGCTTTTGGTGAGGATGATATGAACCTGGGAAAAGAAAAGAAGCTGCCTTTTATCCAACATGTAGGCATGGATGGTGTGATCAAGGAAGGCTTTGGTGAATTTTCAGGAATGCACGTCAAGCCGATAGACGATGTACAAAAAACTGATGTTGAAATCATTAAATATCTCGCAGGAAAAGGTCTTTTGTTCTCGAAAGAAAAATTCGAGCACAGTTATCCCCATTGTTGGCGCTGTGACACTCCCCTATTGAATTATGCCACAAGCTCGTGGTTTGTAGGTGTAACGAAAATCAAGGAGAGAGCCCTCGAACTTGCAAAAGAAATCAATTGGTCGCCTAAACACATTAAGGGTGGTCGCTTCGGAAAGTGGCTGGAAGGCGCAAAAGATTGGTCTATTAGCCGCCAACGCTATTGGGCTTCGGTTATCCCTATCTGGAAGTGCGATAAGTGCGATGAAACTGTTGTTTTTGGCTCAATTGCAGACCTAAAAGAAGCGAGCGGAGTGGAAGCACTCGATCTTCACAAGGATAAAATTGATTTGATCAACTTTGCTTGCAAAAAGTGTGATGGCGTAATGCATAGAATTCCTGATGTTCTTGATACCTGGTTTGATTCAGGGTCGATGCCATATGCTCAGGAGCATTATCCTTTTGAGAACAAGGAACGATTTGAGCAGAACTTCCCTGCCGATTTCATAGGTGAAGCCCAAGATCAGACCAGGGCCTGGTTTTACTATCTACACACAATTGCTACAGCTACACAGGATAGTATAGCCTTTAAAAACGCAATTGTGAGCGGAATCATTTTGGCTGAGGATGGTAAAAAGATGTCAAAACGTCTTCAAAATTATCCTGATCCAATGACAATGTTCGATAAGTACGGAGCGGACGTGGTCCGACTCTATATATTGACATCTCCCCTGCTTCAGGCAGAAAATCTTAACTTTTCCGAAAAGGACCTTGCTGAGCTTTCAAGAGGAATGTTTCGCATGCTGTGGAATTCGTATGCATTCTTCACACTCTACGCAGTCACAGACAATTGGAGCCCCGCCACAACCCATAACCTACAACCTGCTAACTTGTTAGATCGGTGGATTATCTCCGAACTAAATATTCTAACAGAGGATGTTAATTCAGAAATGGAGCAATACGATCTGAC
>DAOOSE010000214.1:0-1923 GCA_035389625.1 bacterium | reverse complement strand
GAAGGATATCGTCCAGACCTCTGAAAATGGAATCTTCAGTATCAACGATTGTACCGTCGACATCAAAAATAAATGTATGAATCATATGCGCAACTCCCTTGAAATATTTCTTGTTATTATAGCATAGTAATGTTTAGTAACAAAATCCCCCTAAGTGTATAATTTTTCTATGCAAAACTATTCTTTTGTTGAAATAGTCCAAAAGAAGACCTTACAATACAACTAAAGGTTGGTAGCCAATTTAGTGTAGAGGAAGGTCTTCATGGAAAAAATTATAGCAGAAATTCACCACATAATAAAGGATTCAAGTCATGTGCTTGATGCAGAAACTACGCTTCAGGCTTATTTCTCAGATCTTGTAAGTCAACTCATGAAGGAGGCCTTAGAGGCCTTGGATAGCGAGTTGTACGTTCCGTTTAAAGCGGAAGGATGGCGTATCGCCAACAGGGATTCACGCACGATTACTTTCACATTCGGTACAGTCGAGTTTATGCGTAGACGTTTAAAGAAGAAAGGTGAAAAGAGCTTTTTCCCACTGGATAACATCTGTGGCTTCAATAAAAGCGAGCGCTACTCTACCCTTTTACAAAAGCAAGTGGCCGAACTTGTGACTGGCAGCGTCTACCGCGGTGTGGCCGAAGCCGTCACTAAACTGACTTCGTTCAGCATGAGCCATGGAACAGTGGGCAATATTGTGAAATCGGTAGGAGAAAAGCAAGCGCAGTGGGAGAAACAAAACTTAGAAGATTACGAAGTGGCCTTACCCGAAGAACAGAAAGAAGTACCTTTTCTCTTGGTAGAAGGCGATGGGATCGTCATTAAAGGCAAGGGGAAAAGAAAAGAAGAGATCCACCGAGTCCAAATAGCAGAAGGCGTCACAACAAGCGGGAAAAGAAAGAAACTGAAAAATCCGATATTTGTTTCATCGTTGAAATCAGCGAAAGATGCATGGGAGAAAGCAGCGATTTATTTAGGGAGTCATTACGATCTCAAAAATACGGTAGTCATTTCGAACACCGATGGTGGCTCAGGTTATCGGGCAGAGGACTGTGCCATGGCAATTGGTGTGTGTAAGGAACATATCCATCAGGTGGATCGCTATCACGTTCACAAAAAGATTAAGAGCCGTCTTTCTTGGTGTCCAGAGATGGAACTGCCGCTGAAAAAGGCCCTATGGTCCTATGATTGGGATTCGATTGCGATTGTGTTGGATACGATTGAAAGTAAAATCTCGCTAGAACAGGAGAAAGATCAAAAAGAGGAGTTACGACTTTTGGCAGCCTACCTAGAAAGAAACTGGGCGTATCTTCGTCCGTTAAGAGAAATCGAATCCTGCAAAGGAATCCGGGGAATTGGAAGCTGTGAAAGTAATCATCGACCTTACAGCTACCGAATGAAAGGTAATGGGAAATACTGGAGCCATGATGGCGCTCGGGCGATGGTCTCCATCATTGAAGGTAAGAAGATGGGAACCCTAGAAAAAGCGTTAACGGAGCCAGTACGCACCGTTCCGGAAAGTTTAGCGGTAAAACTGAAATTCGCAGTCAGAAATGCGTTAAAGAAACATTCTGGCAGAGAGAGGACACCCGCTAGACAGGCTGGAATACCAGCGATGAACGCGACCTGCAGCATGGGAATGATGAAGAAAATATTTGCGAGTTAATCAGAATTTTCTTCAAATCCTCCGGGAATACAGTGAATTACGCTTTTTGATTCACTGTATTCCCGGAGGGAAGGGCAAGCGACGCGCGCCAAAGCTTCAGGGACAATATTAAAACAATTTCAAATTGGCACTACAAGTAAGGTTTCTGAACTTTGCATAGAAAAGATTGACACATACTCATTAGCTTAAAGAAATATGTTTTAAGAGCAATTCCTATATGATTCTGATTATACACTAAAAGACGAATTGGTTTTAATCTA
>DAOOSE010000213.1:0-1924 GCA_035389625.1 bacterium | reverse complement strand
CCTTAATAAAGAATACAGCAATGAGAACTATTGACGAATTTATCTCTTCGCTTCCATTGGAAAAGCAAGGAGTAATGAAGAAAATCCGCCAGACAATTCAAAAGGCGGCCCCCGAAGCGACCGAGATGATGGGTTACGGCGTGCCGGCTTTTCAACTCAAAAACGGCAAGAAAGTGTACTATTCCATCTTCAAAAACCACGCCGGCTTTTACCCCAGCCCCGAGGCGATTGAGCATTTTGAATCAGAACTTGCCGGCTACAAGCAGGCTAAGGGCACAATTCAGTTTCAGCTCAAGGAATCGATCCCTTACGACCTGATCGAAAAGATGGTTAAATATATTTGCGAGGAGTAAAGCAAATATTTGTCCTCACTAATCATCAAGAATATTCAAGAGACAATGCCTTCGTTAAGAATCAATAGGGAAACGCCTTATCGCCTGCCTGCCGGCCATCGACTCTGAGGCCTTCGCTCAGGCTCGAAGGGCAGGCAGGCAAAACCCGCACTGTGTCGGCCACTGTATCATCAATAGTACGTGAAAGATGGTAGCTTAATGCGCAGGTAGAACTAAAAGTGTAGCATTCCTCTAGGTTGTTTGTAAGATAAATCTTGTTCTACGTTACCTCGTAGCCCAGACTTTAGTCTGTTGCCCAAGCTAAAGCTTGTACTACAAAACAACCCCGTAGCCCACACCTTAGTGTGTTATTGGCAAGCTAAAGCTTGCCCTGCTACCTTTCCGTAGCCCAAACTTTAGTTTGTGATTGTACAATCGCTAGTTTGGGAATAAAATTTGGGTAGTGAATAATAATTCCAACTTTCTTCCCGTCATCTCGGACTTGCCTGTCCCTGGATGAATAAAGAAGTAAGGGTAACTAAACCATTGTCATTCCTGCGAAGTCAGGAATCTAGCCCTCGATTTGTCGGGGAGCATGCTTGAAAAATTACCTGCCTGGGAATAGGCTAAAAATGTGAGTTATCTAACATAAATAAAAGATATGCAGGGTTACATAACATGGAAACTATGCATTTCAGCGATAAACAGCCAGAGAATGAAAAGACAGAGTTTGATCTGTTAGTAGAGAAACACTACAAAGAAGCAGAGCGCATTATCAGAAAAGATTATGGCCAGACAGACCTTTCTTTAAGAGAATCAGTTTACTTAAAAAAAGAGGTTGTCTTGGCAACCAGATTATACGAAGACGGACAGCAGCGCGTTCTTGATGCGCAATCAAGAGGAGATCTGCAAGAGTTAAAACTAGCATACTCCAGTAGGATATCCTGGGTGGCTCTGGAAGCTGTCTTGGCATGGTTTGACCACTATCTCGGAATCGATGTCGATCTAATTCCGAATACCAATAAGCCCATTTACAATACGCCCAGTAGAATTACGAGTGTTCGAAATGACAGTTACGATGCTCAGGGCGCATACCGAGACTCTCAAACTGAAAAGTTTAAAGATGAACCCGATGACCAGTTAAAAGCCCAAAGGCACATCGAAGATTTGATAGCGCACAATGAAAAACATGAAGTGTATTTTGCCTTACCTTCCGACGACAAAGCGGTAAAAAGGTATATAGAAATTCTGAGAAAACGGCGTGAAAGCCAAAGTCATTATTCAGCCTTTGATTTTGAGGATATTAATGAAGAGGGTTAGGGCGGATCGATGTTCATTGTGGCAAATACGCTATCCTTCTGAACCCCAGGTGAAAACAGCATTCCTATAATCGACCCAACCAAATTTTACGGATAACCAATAAATGACCAAGGAAGAAGCTGAAAAATTGTGTGAAAAAGTCAGGGAGAAGAACAAGAACCAGTGGTGGTCGGCGAGCCACTGGCAGTGCTGGGGTTGCGTCAAGTTCTCGGGTGGTGATATCGACAAGCGCTACTGCGCCACCCCCGACGGGCAGTACCCGGCTTGCCCCT
>DAOOSE010000212.1:0-1973 GCA_035389625.1 bacterium | reverse complement strand
AATGTAAGAGAATTAATGATTAAAACAATTCGGCAATATCAAAATGAAATTGATAATGGCATATTCCCCAACGAGAAGCAGACAAATATAATTGATGATGCTGAATATAATAAGATCAGAGACTGGTGTTTGAAAAATAATATAAATGTGTGATTATATTTTACTTTAGCCTAACAAAATCAATACACCCGATCGCTACGCTCCGGGTGATTTTTTCGTTCGGCGGAAACAGATCAACGACAATGAAACTGCACGTACTCTTCAGGGTGGCTGATTGGAAATGTTGAGGAACAACTGATGGGAATGGACAATATGCTTTTCGGGGAAGGTTACTATTCAGGAAATCCAGGCGATATTTTCGAGGAGCACGGTGGGGATATTGAGAGGGGACTAGAATCTCTTCTTCTTGAGCAGGATCCTGATATAAAGTTGCGTATCGAGAAAGCAGCAAAGGACTATAAGACAAAAATTCAGGCCTCGCTACGCAATGAAACAGCGCTAAGGCTTTCCGACTCCTCAGGTAAGGCGTCGATCAAGGTAAAAGTGGTGCCTGGATTGCCCGTTGTCGTAAGAAAGAGGCTTATGGGGCGGCCAATACCCCCCTTGCCAAGGATATTCATCGACAAGACAAGTCTTCTAAATGCTGAAACCGGCCTTGAGTATTTGGGAAAGTCACTCGAACCACTTAATAGACTTGTAACTGATCCGCATTTGACACCGGAGGAGATGCGCAAGGCACTTGATTATGTTCGGAGGTTGCTGAATCTATTCAGTGTTCCGGGGCTAGACAATGATATTGTAGAATTCATAGTAAAGATCGACCAAGATGTTCTTGGAGCGTATTTCTTCCATCATGCCGAAATCCATCTCTATTGGCTGGTCATCGGTCTGTTTTCATACAAATTCGGTGTTTCGCCCGAGTCCATGACTGCAGTGGTGGTCGCGCATGAGTGGGCGCACGCATACACACATCTGGGTGCGGACGCCGGAGGGAAACGATGGGATACGGATGCATTCGCATCTTGTTCGTTGATTACCGTGGAAAGTCTTGCGCAGTACTACGGTGGGCTAGCATGTGAGCAGCTTTCGAAGGATTGTTTTAACGCGTACCTGAAACTCTTGGAGAGACAACCCCACCCCTACCGTTCTCACCTAGATTGGTTCAAGGACAATCCTGATGAACATAAGACTGATCCCGCTGAAGACTTGAACCGTTGGGGCAGAATATCCAAACCCGAACTTCGGGAGGCTGTCCGATTCGCTCTGTTGGAAGCGCGGAGTGGAGACCGGCGCCATCCTCAGAATTTTGTCAACACTCTTCGGGAAGTGCGCGATCGTTTGCAGGGGAGAAACGGGGTCAGCCCTTGACAAGGGACAAAAGCAGGGAGGAAGGATAGCCCAATCCGGCAATCCAACCGATCGATAGGCTCCGGCTGATTTTTTCGTTGGGCAAAATGAATGTGAAGGGAAATGGAATGAAGAGTTGGATTTATCTTTTAGTGGCGATTGTTGCGGAAATGGTTGGAACGTCAGGACTCAAAGCCAGCGACGGCTTCAGTAAGTTATGGCCGTCTCTATTGACGATTGTTGCTTATGGCGCTTCGTTCTTCTTCCTATCTTTGACGCTTCGCACAATTCCTGTAGGTATTGCATATGCTGTCTGGGGCGGCGTAGGCATAGTCCTGATCACGCTTGTTGGTTGGCTATACTTTGGGCAGCGGTTGGATGCACCCGCTATTATGGGGATGCTCTTAATTGTCTCTGGCGTCGTGGTGCTAAACGTCTTTTCCAAAACGATCCTCCGCTGAGCAAACTGGACCATAGGTAACAGAATGTTCTGGGTACATGGGTAACACATTTATGTAAAAGCATAACAAAAGCAATCCAGCCGATCGCTAACGCTCCGGCTGATTTTTTCGTTCGCATGAAGAAATTATGTAAAAGCGCGTACCGGAAAACACCAGGACATGCTG
>DAOOSE010000211.1:0-2018 GCA_035389625.1 bacterium | reverse complement strand
AAGCCCTAATACTGGCAGTCGCAACACAGCAGGCAGTCCACTTCATGGGAATGCCCGAATCCAACGATGCCATCGCCCAATTGGTCATTTATCTTGCCAAAGCACCAAAATCCCGAGCAGTTGATGACGCCTATGCCGCCGCCAAAAAAGATGTGATTGAGAACAGGCTGAATCCGATCCCTTTGAAAATACGAAACGCCCCTACTAAAATGATGAAAGAATTTGGCTTCGGTAAAGGTTATCAACTGTACGACGAGACCACCTATCTGCCCGAGAACATTAAAGATCACAAATATTGGAAAGAGAACTAGCTAACTGCTTTTGCTTGGGACAAAACCCCCTATGGTTCTGTTGTTGGGAGGGGGAATCAGTCTGACGCATAAATGGGTCAGACCAGGAAATAAGCGCAAGAGGCTGGTGGATGTTGGGGTACATCCTGCTGCCCGTACCAGCCTCTTGCGCTCAAATAATATAGCACAAATGTGATTAGACACAATCCCTAACTCCGATTCCCACATCTTCCCAGACCAATACTGAGGTGTTAAGATGTAGACATGGATAAGGCAAACAAAAAGCGAACTACAATAGATCTCAATGATAAATTTCAAGACGCACTTGATCTCTTAGAGAACTCGACCAAGAATATCTTTATTACCGGCAAGGCCGGTACCGGTAAATCCACTCTGCTTGAACATTTTCGTCTGCACACCAAGAAAAAGATGGTGGTACTTGCCCCGACTGGTGTTGCCGCCCTCAATGTCAAAGGCCAGACAATTCATTCATTCTTTGGTTTTCGCCCGGATATCACCCCACAGAAGATGAAACGATTGAAACCAACAGACAAAAAAGCCAAAACGATCAAGAAGCTGGAGATGATTATCATTGACGAGGTTTCAATGGTGCGGGCAGACCTCCTTGATTGCATTGATAAGTTCATGAGACTAAATGGTAAAGACGAAAAAAAGCCATTCGGTGGTGTACAAATGGTTTTTATCGGTGATCTGTATCAGCTTCCACCGGTAGTGACCAGCAACGAAAAAGAGATATTTTCCACCCTCTATGAAACACCCTACTTTTTCTCCAGCCGTGTTTTTGGTTCTCCCCTTAGTTCAGGAGGAGTTAGTGGGGATAGCAGGATAAACCAACAATTACCTCACCTAGCCTCTCCTGAACCAGGAGAGGGAATATTCGATCTTGAATTTATTGAGCTTGAAAAAATATACCGCCAGAACGACAAGGAGTTCATCGGACTCCTGAATGCCGTCCGGGACAATACCATTACACTTAAGCAGCTAAGTGCCCTCAACAAACGAGTGGATCCTGGTTTTACTGAGGGGAGGGATGGTTTTTTTATCTATTTGACGCCGACGAATGCTTTTGCCGATGCTATCAACCAGAAAAAACTTACGGAACTAAACGGAGAGACATTCGTTTCCAATGGAATAATCAGCGGTCATTTCGAACTACAAAATTTACCTACCGCTGAAAATCTCGAGGTCAAAGTCGGCTCCCAAGTAATGATGCTCAACAATGACTCATTTGCTCGCTGGGTTAATGGTTCGATCGGTCAAATTACAAAAATACAAAGTATTACAAAGTATGATGAAGACTTGGAGATGAACGTCGAGTCTACTGTTGTCGATGTCAAACTATCTAACGGTAAGAGTGTCGAAGTCGACCCATTCACCTGGGAAATGTACAACTACTTCTTCAATGAGAAGAAGGGATATCTCGACTCCGAAGTTGTCGGCACTTTCACTCAGTACCCAATGAAGTTGGCTTGGGCTGTAACCATCCACAAAAGCCAGGGCAAGACCTTTGATCATGTCATTCTCGACATTGGCAATGGTACCTTCGCCCATGGCCAGACCTATGTCGCTCTTTCTCGCTGCACTAGCTTCGAAGGCTTAGTATTGAAAAAGCCACTTATGAAACACCACATCTTCATGGATCGGCGAGTGATAGATTTCGTCAGCAGATACAAGGCATAGTCGGTTATTTAATTTGCACTAAAAAAT
>DAOOSE010000210.1:0-2026 GCA_035389625.1 bacterium | reverse complement strand
CGACCGGTAGTAGTAAGAGCCACCAGCAAGATCACGATAATAGTAGAAGCAACCAATACTTCTATCACTCCGAAACCTTTTTTTATAAAAATTTTCTTCATTTATGGTAGCTTTACTTTAACATGTTATTTCTCTATTTTGTCAGATTTCTCGATTCGCTTTGTTCTATCGAAATGACAACACATATGGTTGTGAAAAATTAAGGTAAATCCGTCTCTTCTACTGTAATAGCAGGAGTCGGGCTAAATGACACATTAATAACAGCTCTCTTCTTGATTGCGGTATCCGTAAAGGTAATCTTTGATGATGTGCAAGTAACCGGAATGCTAGTTCGGCATTCAATATCCCACAACATGGTAAAACTTTCCCCGGGAGCCGAAGAAATTACAGAAATTGGAGCAGTAGAACCACTTTTGTATAGTGTCAAATTCGATGTTTTTATTTTTAAAGTGTACTCTGTGACATCGTTGCCCTCAGGATTTTTTGCCAGGTAGTATGTCCGCTCGACCAAATTCTTGATCTCTTCAGTCTTGTCTCGAAACTGAGAAACCTTGCCATAGCGCTGATAAGAGGGAATACCGAAAACCGCCATCATGCCGATGATACTCACCACTATCAATAACTCTATTAAAGAGTATGCCTTCATTAATTTCCTATTGCATAATCGAACTTACTAGCCATCAACCCAGCCATGCTTGATAATTCTGAAATTCTATTATCAGGATCATTGGTAGAGGAAGATTCTAAATTAGTAAACAGCGCATATTTATTACCAGAAACAGGTTTGTAGTAGGCATAGCCATAAGTCTCTGCACCAAAGGATTTACTACCCGCAGCACAGGCGCTTGAATCACTGACAATTAGGGGATCACACGGAATTTTTGCAAGATATTGGGGTGTCCCAGCCAAAGCCACTATGATCGTCCCTGCCGAACCAGAAGTATCTATATAGCTGTCGGAATCGGGATAAGTCTTGGTCTCGGCATATCTCATCTCCAAAGCAGAAGCAATTTTCTGCAAATCCGCCTTGCGCAAAGTATCCCTGGATCTCTTTTGAGCACCTCCATAGCTGACCGTCACCATAACAGCCAAAATACCTATGATGGCAATCACGATCAATAGCTCGACAAGTGAAAAAGCTCGTGACTTGCCGATCCTGCCCAAACTATATCTTTTTTGAAGCATTCGCCCCTCCCAATTATTTTATACTCACCCTATCGACTGGAGCCCAAGCTTTAGCTTGGTGTAATTTATTGCCAACACACTAAAGTGTGGTCTCCAGTTGGTTGAAAAAATGTTAATAGTAAATATTTGATAAATATATCGCTATCAGGTAATTGCCATAAAGAACTCCAAAAAGTGTTGCGGCGATCAGAAAAGGCGCGAAAGGCAGTGATTGTTTAAGTGTGCGTTTTTTTAATGCAATCATAATGATGCCGACAATAGAGCCAAGGAAAAAGGCCGCAAAAAGACTGAGTAAAACGCCAGGGTAACCAGTAAGGAGGCCCATTATCAGGCCGATTTTAATATCACCCGCCCCCATCCACTGCTCCTTCGAAAGCACGACTAGAAGTGCCAAAAACCCTCCGCCGATAAGAGCTCCGAGAAGTGCGCTCCCCAATCCAAGATCAGCGAAATACCACCCGCCAAGAAGAGACAAAACCAGGGTAGCCCAAACAAATATTTCCGGTACCGTCTCAGTCTTGAGATCATAAACAAACACAACCAAGAGCAAGGAAAAAATAATCAGGTAAAATATCAAACCAAGATCAAAACCGCGAAAAAGGTAAAGCAAGGAAAACATAAAGCCGGTCCCAAGCTCGACGGCAGGATATTGCCAGGAGATTTTAGCGCCGCATTGGCGACACCTCGTCCTAAGAAGAATAAACGATACAATCGGAATCAAATCATACCAAGCAATTTTCTTGCCGCAAGAGAGGCAATGCGAACGATCGCTTATAATCGTCTTCAGATCGTCCAGCCGATAAATCACCACATTTAAAAAACTGCCGACCATGAGGCCGAT
>DAOOSE010000209.1:0-2058 GCA_035389625.1 bacterium | reverse complement strand
CATTTAATTGATTTTTCATGGACAGTTCTATATGGGATGTTCCGTCAGGAAATGTCCGAAACCCAATGATCTCAAGAACCATGAAAAATAGGGAAAAGCTTATGGGTGCTTTTTTGGATATGGCGTTTTTGTGTGCTCAATTCAGACGGATTGGCTTTCTGCCCAAGCCGGGGCTTTAACCATTATGGTTGTCATTTGCGCGTCAGGTTCAAAAGGCACCTCCATCGCCAGCATGTCTTCAGCCCCAATTCTTAAAGAGTCAATCAGCTCCTTTTGAGTCCTCTCCTGCGCATTTACTCCCGGCAAATCGACCAGCCAGCCGATCCACCAGCCCCCTGATTTCTTAATTACAGATTTAAATTTTATAATTACCTCACAAAAGGAATATCCAAATCCTTGCAAATCTGATCGAGCTAACTCATCGAGGATCTCTCTATGCCTCGGGACTTCAGTTTTTAGCATTCCTCTCTGGAATATGCTATGGTGTCGACCCTCTCGCGCAAGAAATGCCTCATGATCCTTAAGATGCTTAATGAGTTGATTCCTTTTCATATGATGTCGGGTGTTTATTTGACGCCAAGTTGACGCCTGAAGGGAAATTAAACGAATCCTCCATCTTTGTCGATCAGCAATTGCAGCGGGGAGGCAATGAAGGCGAGGGCTGCGGCGGCCAGGGCGATGAGGGCAAAAGACGGCGGCGGCGGCCAAAGTTTCAACGACCTATGCCGGAGCTCCGGCATTTGTAATATAGCGAATTCATAAGGCAATTTCTCTGCGCTCTCTGCGAGAGATAAAAAAGCATTTTGGATTTAGGATTTAGGAATTAGGAATGAAGGGAGGAGGTGAGGCAAGTGAAACAGCAGAGTGAAGGGAATCCTTCGCTTCTAAGTTTTGAAAAAAGATACCAAGAGAACCACTTGAATCCTTGAATCCTTGACTCCTTGAACCCTCGCTTTTCCGAACCCTTTCTTTGGTTAGTGGCGTTGATAGGCTACCGCCATTGATGTTTATGAAAAACATTTATAAATCAAGCATTTTCATGTGTTTTGATTATCGTTCAAATTCTGAACGTTGTGATATTATCGTATTAGAATATGATATGTCAACAATTTTTATTTGATATTGAGAAGGTTTATCTGTGGGATAGATACATTATACAGCAAAATACACAACGGACTATCTCTATTCATTCACCAACTTGCCATCGACCATCGGCCACCAATGCATGGGCATGTCAAGAATCAACAGGGCACAGACCACCCTGTAGTCACCTTGTAAACGACATGATAAGCCAAGGGACTTCCTCATCTCCATGAAAGGAGCGATGGATAAGCGCAGTACTCCGTTACATGTTAAACCATGTTTTGCAGTACTCCGTTGGGTACCTGACCCGATTATTTACGCCAGTAATTATTCGCAGCGGCGATCGTTTGGAAATTGATGGCAACGACCTGCGACACCGCAATCAGTGAATCGGCATCTTGCGAGTACACGGGACGCAGTCTCTTTCGTACTTCGTCGTCAGGCTGCGTGTATTTGACAGCACGCCGGCTCAGGGTTATCGCCAGCTCAAAACCGGCTTGAGGGGTGTCTGTGATGAGTGTGGTAAGCCATGTGTCCGCCATAATTGATCCTCCTTTGGTTTAGTTAGAATTGATATTGATTTATTATTGATAATAACTTGCTTTAATTTAATTGACAAGAACTTGCTTCGACAGTTTGGAGTAGAAGACTTTGACGGACTTCCAGTCTTTAGCAAACTGAAGTTCCGAAAACCGCGTGTGATTGATTTTTCACGGGCAGTAGGGGACATGTAGAGGACATAAAAGCTTTGGAGATTGAACTCTACAATCAGAAAGCAAAGGAGTCAAGGAGTCGGAGAAGCGAAGGATTCAAGGAGTCAAGGATTCAAGGATTCAAGTGGTTCTCTTGGAATCTTTTTACAAAACCAAAAGAGGCAAGGAGTCGGAAAAGCGATTATCTCTCGCAGAGCCCGCAGAGAACGCAGAGAAAGACGAGATAGAATATCTTCATCAGAACAGGAGAAAGATTTGTTCT
>DAOOSE010000208.1:0-2064 GCA_035389625.1 bacterium | reverse complement strand
AGAGAGGAATATAACACATTCAGTTCAACTTACCCACACAATGTTGGATAGAACCAAAAAGATAGGCTATTTCTACCTGATTACTTATACTGTGGCGGCTTTGCTGCTCTTGTGGCTTGCCATTGCGTGGTTCGTGCCATTACTAAAAACGCGCATCTCCGCACGCCACTCCATGGCCTTGCTGACGCTTCTACTAGTTTTGTTATTGGCTGCCTATTTGGCGATACACCCGCACATTGATACTCAAGGTTTCCACTTGTTTGGTAAGACCTTTGGCGCCTCAGACGGTGATGACGCCATAGATGTTGCAATCTCAGAGCTTCTCGGTGGCAGGTATCCCTATTTTGCTCGTACATTTCTGGGCAATCCGCTTACACCAATGCCCGGTGCCTTACTACTGGCCCTCCCTTTCTATATTCTTGGTGATAGCGGTGTTCAAAATCTTTTCTGGCTGGCCGTTTTTTTCATTATGGTGGCCAAATTTTATCGGGATAGTTTTCTGGCGGCAATCTTGGCTTACATGGTTTGTTTTTTTTCTCCCAACGTCGTTTATCAGATTATGACGGGCAGTGATTATATATCAAATTCCATCTATACACTTGTCTTTTCTCTGATGGTGTTGAAATCGGCAAAACAAGGCAAGTCCTTTGATCAATGCGCTTTCTGGTCAGTGTTATTGGGCATTGGGCTATCCTCACGCTTGAATTTCAGCCTGAATTTGATTATAATTATGTTTACTCTACTGAAAGTTACTTCCAGGCAAAAAGCGATTGGGCTGATTTTGATTGTACTTGCCAGTTTTACCGTCGTCACACTTCCCGCCTTTGCTTATGCCCCTTCTGATTTTTCGCCCCTCCATACGGCCAACATGTTAAGCATTGGGGGGAGTTTGGCTTGGGCTCCATTCGCCGTCCCCTTGCTTGGAGCTATGCTTGCTCTATTTCTTGCGTTTAAACGCGGAAAGAATCACGTTTCATCGATCGTGAAAGATATCTTTTTGGTACAAGTGTTTCTAATGGTATCGGGTCTAGTATTGGCTTGGCTACTCAGAGGCAGAATAAGCTTGGAATATCCTCATTTCGGGATTCTATTCTTTTTTTACGGCATTTGGGCTTTTGGGCCCAAATGTTTGCTCGAATCAGAGGCAGTATCAGCGCGAATTCAGCCTAAAGATAAAAGCAATCGGTCATTCGATCTAGTGAAAGCCTGATCTACATTTTAACTCAAGATTCATTTCACTGGAAAAGAAAATTACAGGAATAAGAATAAAACAATGAATATTTCTGAAAGAATGAATAACATTTTTCACAAAGCCGGATTTCATATTTACAGATATCCAAATGACAATTTACGGCGCAAGCTCCAGCTCATGGCAGAGTACCAGATCAACAAAATCCTTGATGTCGGTGCTAATGAAGGACAATTTGCCAAGGATATGAGAAAGCTTGGATTTAAGGGCGAGATTGTTTCTTTCGAACCACTTTCATCAGCCTATGCCAAGCTTTGTGCGAATTCCAGAAAAGACCGGAAATGGGCAGTTCATAATTGTGCGCTTGGTGACGAAGACACTTCTGGCAAAATTAATATGGCTGGAAATTCTTATTCGAGTTCGATATTGGAAATGCTGGAAACGCACATTAATGCTGCGCCCGAATCCCGGTATGTTGGAAAAGAAGATGTTATCATCAAACGGCTGGATTCTTTATTTGAGCAGTTTTTTTGTGATAATGACAATATTATGCTTAAAATTGACACGCAGGGCTATGAAAAACATGTAATTGATGGAGCCGGGAATTCACTGAAGAAAATCAGATTAGTGCAGTTAGAGGCTTCCTTAGTACCTCTTTATCACGGTGAATTACTCCTGGCTGAGATGATACAATATCTTGAACACAAAGATTTTAGCTTAATCGCAATTGAAAGTGAATTTGAAAATCCACTGAATCATCATTTGCTGCAAGTTAATTGCATTTTTCTCAATAATGCAGCACAATAAACAGCATCAAGAGGACGGCGAGCCGTTTGATGAGAAGATGAAGCGGCTGACGGCTGATCTCAAGAAGC
>DAOOSE010000207.1:0-2116 GCA_035389625.1 bacterium | reverse complement strand
CTCAGAGCAGTACTTACTTCATCGAGAATGTTCCAGACCAGGCGGAACAATCCGCCGAAGAGATTCGGTGGATCCTCTCACTCGATGCTTCATTGATATGATGCTAGGCTGGCATCAGGAATTTCTATGAAGCATTGGCGCGACTTCTCCGTGCACGCAGGAGTATCTGCTCCTGTCTTCTACCAGCCGCCACTCCGAAGTCTCCCATCTGCAACGATGGGAAGGGAGACTTACCCCCCCCCTTCTATTAAAAATCCAAAATCAAGACTCCAAAGCCAAAAATTTCATTAACAACTTAAAACCAAGACTCCTTGCCTACCGGCAGGCAGGCAAAGCCAAAAGGCAAAATCTAAAACAAAAAAAGCCCCCGAAGGGGCATTTTTTTGTAAATAGAACTATTTGACTTTATCTACGATTGCTTTGAAAGCTTTAGGTTCTTTCATTGCCATGTCGGATAGAATCTTTCGGTCAATTTCAATGTTTTGTTTTTTTAGGCTTCCCATGAATTTGGAATAGGATAGGCCGTACTGAGATAGTGCTCCATTGATCCTGATAATCCAAAGGGCCCTAAAATCACGCTTCTTGTTTCGGCGATCTCTGTAGGCATACTGTCCTGCCTTAAGAATAGCCTGTTTAGCAAGCTTAAAAACCGACTTGCGCCGGCCCTGGAATCCCTTGGCAAGCTTCAGGATTTTTTTGTGTTTGGCTCTTCGAACAGTGCCTCGTTTTACTCTCATTTCATTACTCCAATGTCAGGATAAGTTATGATTAATGCTTAGCTACCTATTTATTTAAATATGGAGCCAATTTTTTGATCTTTTTTGTATCATTACTACTTAGTGCAAGTGGAGTGTTGGCACGAGCACTTTTATGAGACAGAAGGTGGCTAACAGAAGCTTGTGAACGCAAAATTTTGCCGGTTCCTGTCAGCTTTATTCGTTTTATGGTTGCTTTGTGCGTTTTAAGTTTCATGTTGCCTCAGTTGTCAGGTTATGAATAATTTATAGTGAAATGTCAAAGATCCATCGACAGGTTTTACCCTGAGCGGAGTCGAAGGGCTCGGGATGAAATCGGATAACCGATTTCATCTTTTGGGTTGGGCAATCATTGCAGTGATCGTATTACCGGCCCGAAGAGGGTTTCCTTCGTAGGCAAGACCGGTTTTTTCCTTGAATCTATCAAAAACTGATAATGCGGTAGTTCCTAAAATATTTTCTCTTCCACGAAGTCTCATCGAGACCCTGACTTGGTGACCCTTTTCAAGGAATTCTTGCACTTGTTTGGCCTTGTATTCCAGGTCGTGATCTCCAATTTTAAAGGTTAGTCTGATTTCCTTTAAGTCGCTTTCCTTTTGCTTGGATTTTTTCTCTTTCTCTTGTTTCGATAAATCGTATTTGTAGCGCCCGAAGTCAATAATTTTACAGACCGGAGGGCGATTTGTCGGATTGATTTCGACAAGATCAAGCCCCTGTTCTTGGGCTAGCTCGAGAGCCGCAGCTGTTGGCATTGTTCCCAAGTTATCGCCGTTCTCGTCGATTACCATCACGGGAGAAAAAGTAATTTGTCTATTGGCCCGAAGGAATCGGTGCTTTTTGTCTATTGTTACTCCTTCTTAACGAAAATACCGGCTTTAAGATATCACAAAATTGTGTTTTGGTCAACAGCGCCACCTGAACCTCTCTATTCGTAGACGAGGTATATTTTTTGTCCATTGTTGATGTTTGCAGGGTCCCAGTCGTGAACCGCGTCGAAAATCACGTTTTGGTCATACCGATAACCCTCGCCCTTTCTGGTGCCCGGATCGTTTGTGATAAATTCATTACCCTCATAGCCAATGATCACCAGCATATGGTAAATAGGTCCGCCGTTACGAAAATTGGGATTTTTAAGCATCTTTCCGGCCGCCGGAATTATTACCGGCCTATTGTTTGCCAATTCTTTTTTGATCTGATCAATGCTCTCAAGTTGTACGATAAGACCGGATTTCATGCCTAGTCCACTCTCGGACACTAGCTTTAATTGTTCGAGGGTGATACTTGGGCCAAAGCCGAGTTTGCTTTCAGCGTCAAGAACCTTGGTTAGCTCACTTTCTTTATCGCCGATAGGGGATTGATTC
>DAOOSE010000206.1:0-2158 GCA_035389625.1 bacterium | reverse complement strand
GGAACAAACCTTGTATCCCGCCCTTTATTTTTATCGCTGTAATAGACAAAATTCCTTGGACCGTTTAAATTGAGATAAGCTACCTCTAGATAAGTACGCAATGCATGATCAGGTTTGTTTCTTTTTCTGAGGGCTTCGGCCATTTTAAGCCTCGTGCTAGTGTATGCACCCCATTCATCACTGCTTGCCTCTTTGGAAAGTTGCCTGTTTAGTAGTACCCAATCAACATCATCCTCCGATGGGGGAGAACCGTAATTTTTTGTAAGTTCGTTTCTAACACTCTCACGCTCATGTTTTCCAGCAAGATATTGGTCATGAGTGCCATTTAATATTGACCATTCTTCTTCAACAATAGCAATATCGTCTTTAGTGAGCAAGACTTTTTCTTTGTCCAGTGGACGCGTGCGCACATATATATCACCTCCGCAAAACGGACATTTGGTTTTCGCTTGAGGCTTTTTAAACAGCTTATTTACACAATAAGGGCAGTTGGCTTCGATATTACCAACAGCTGTTAGAAAGAGTTTATCAGTCTGGTACTTGGTACCACTTAAATTTTCCATTAATATGCGATCGCTTAACAGTCGAGAAATATATTTGAATAAGAACTTCAATCTATCCCCCAGGATTTACATGAGAATATTCCAAACAAAAAGCCCAGCCATTCATCAATGACTGAGCCTTAATTTCCCACCATATCCCCTCCCAGTTTATCCGATCCGCTGCCGTTTGGTTTCAGAACCGGAGATCGATGCACTAATGTAATAATATTATACACAAAAGCAAGGCTTTTTGCGGAATCAATAAAAAACGCCCGATCTGAAGGGGATATCGGGCGTTTGGTCGCACCTTTTCCGGAAAGGCGCGGTATATGAAATCAGTGGCTTTCGCCACCTCTGGAATATAAGCATTCAAACAAATGCTGTCAAGGAACAAAATCGCCATAATGAATATTAAAGACAGGCATGACCAGCGCAGAAGTAGATGGGAAAAGCACAGGGGTGCTGCGTCTGGTTAACTCGAAACTATATTTTCCCTTTCACTGTTGGTTATTTGATTAAAGATATTTTGAATGTCTTCTCATACCCGTCAGCGATCATCTTGACCCAATAAATCCCTGAAGGGACCTGCTTGTTTCCATCGTCCCTGCCATCCCAAAGGACCTCGTGATATCCTGCCGGTTTGATGCCATTGACTATGGTCCGAACTTTTGCACCAGAGAGGCTGAATAAAATGAGCTCAACTCTTGCTTCCTGAGGCAGTTGATATATGATAGTGGTACTTGGGTTGAAAGGATTCGGGTAGTTTTGCACCAATCCAAATTCAGAAGGTAAATTTGACTCAGGAAGTATATTAGCTGTTACATCTGTCTCAGCTAACCAGATGGCGTTGCTCCTGAATTCTAATATTGATGACATCACATTCTGAGTTATGCCATCTTTCAGACTCGAGCAATAAATTCGAAATTCGTAATTTTGTTCTGATAACCAGCAAGTAAGTGTGAGAGTTTCACTTTCCAGCGCGCCATCTATCTCTTGCGTCATTGTGTCATCGCCCCAAAGGGTTAGCAAAGCCATACTATGAGATACTACACCACTACCAACCAATAACTGTTTGGCTGTCCAGGCACCAATCTCGGCACCATCTGGCAAGCCAGCAGTAAAGATCAGCAAAGTTGCGCTATTGCCCGTGTTGGCACGATAAGCAGTATAATGAGCAGGCATGGGTGGCTGTTTTGTGGCCAGCGTTACCATTTTGGGGAGAACATCATTGGCCGGGTATGTCAGCGTGGATGGAGCAGTGACATAGATTTGATAGCCCTGGCCTGGCAGCATATTTCCTATAGTATTGATGTTATAAGCAGGCCAGTACACTTGCCCTGTGCCATTCTTGGCAATCAACAGATTAGCAGAAATGCTTGACAATGCGGTTTCTGTTGTCATGGGATTATCCCGTAAATATGAACTCATGTTCCAGCCGGCTAATAAATTGATCGGTGTCAATTCTGGGTTAATTTCTTCGCCCTCAATCAATAAGGTATCCTCTTTGGTTAGGTAGATCCAATAGCCATTTACTTTGTTCCAAGTAATGATCTGATCAATATGGTAAATTCAAAAATTTTCGGACACCATTTCATTAAAGATTCGGACAGCGTTTC
>DAOOSE010000205.1:0-2159 GCA_035389625.1 bacterium | reverse complement strand
CCAGTAAGGAGTATGCTGCTGGTGTAATGCTCCTTGCCGATACAATTTGGCAAAGGCACTTAAATGGTGAGTAAGAAGACTGGCGTGGTATCTAGAGCATGAATTTCTGAATTCTAATAGCCCAAAAACAGATTTCAACAGCAACTTATTAGCCAAGAAGATGTTGAAAACCAATACTTCGGAGAAGAAAATGTTTACAATTAAAGTCGTTTCCAGATCAACAGGAGATCCCGTGGAAAACATGAAAGTATGTGTCAGCTTCTCAGGAATGCGCGGAATGACCGATGAGGTTTGGACTGATAGAAATGGAGAGGCCAATTTTGATTATACTCCCGGAAACGGGAAGGTTTTTCTTGATGGCAGGATGTCCTACGAAGGAGAAATATCCGGTCGGGTGGTCATTTATGTCTGATCAGCCCATTAGAAAATTTGCCGATTAAATCAGATACAAATTTAAAACTTCACTATTATAAGGCGGTAAGCCATGTCAACGATTAAATCTGGTGACAGATGCGCAGATTGCAGCCACTGTAAAGTGTGGACTTCGGATCACAAAAAAGCAAATTGTGATCTTTACCACGAGCAGGGATTCCACCCTGACAGGCCAGTCCCGGTCAAGTGTGTGGGCAAAACGACGCGAAAATACTAACTATGACGTCTGATCGGGATCATTGGCACCATACTTCTATATTGTTCGTCTAATTGAGTCATATGCGGGATGCAAATATGGTGCAACTAGCCCCTCGATCCTAAGCATAATACAAGGGCAGTTGTCATTCATCATACGGAGGACAAGATGACGAACGATTCAGATCGTGTGAAAAGTGCACAAGAATATGCCAATCAGGTGATACAAAAAGCAGGAATCAAGAAACGAGGTGCTGTGCATATTCTTCGACATACAGCCGCTACCGCCCTCCTGGATGCTGGCGCTAATCTGAGAGAAGTGCAGGAATTCCTCGGGCACTCCAGAATTACCACGACAGAGATCTACACCCATGTCAGCAAAGACAAGCTTAAATCAAAAGTCGACCAGGCTTTTAAATGAAAATACTGGGCTAAAACTGGGCTAAAGGATGTCCATATATGGGTAAAATAGAGGTATACTAAAAAGAAAAGAGCTCTGAATTTTCAGAGCTCTCTCTTTATAAAGCTTGTATTTACTTCACTTAACTTGGCGGGGCCGACGGGGCTCGAACCCGCGACCTCGATTGAGGGGACGAGACAGAAAGGAACAGAATGAATCTGGCCTCTCGATTTTGGTTCAGACTCAATAGTATTGAGCTAAAACTGGCAATATCTCATAAAACCGCTACGTTACAGAATATTTCCCCACTCAATAGAATTGACAATAGAATACCCACAATCAATGACGAGCTCTTTTCTCCGCTCCAACTTTTCCCTGGAAGGTCCAACTGCCCAATTCTTTCTACATTCCTCCCGGGGCATCAGCACGAATTTTGACTGAGGTTTCTTGTTTATTACCACCGGTCAGAAAACTTACCAATTTCACCGGTCCAAACGTTTACCAAATTTCAGATAGGCATAGGGTAATAGGTTGCCAAGGCTGGAGGTAGAAAGCAGCGGCAAAGCAGGTGGCGTTGAGTTGAAAAGATGTTGGGAGAGGTTATTTGTTTTTTTGTCGATAGGATGGTCCTTCCAGGAGAATAATCTCTGAGTTTTCGACGAGCCGGTCGGCAATGGCCTGAGCGATGACAGTACTGTGAAAGATCTCTCCCCAGTGGCCGAAAGACAGATTGGTGGTCACGATAGTACTCACCCTGCCATGCCTGGCACTCATGACCTGGAAGAAGAGACTTGAAGACTGATCGTCAAGGGAAAGAAAACCGAGTTCGTCACAAACCAAGAGTGCGGGTTGTTGATAGTATTTGAGTTTTTTCAGCAGTGAGCGATCGGCCTGAGCCGCGCTCAATTGATTGACCATATCGATAGCGGTAGTAAAGAGTACACGTTTATTTTTAAGGCAAGCCTGATAGACAATAGTTTTGGCTAATCTGGTTTTGGCGGTACCTGGATTGCCGATGAGGATGATGTCTTTTTTTTCTTCGATAAAGTCACATTCCATTAAGCGCAGTGGAAAATACAAAAATTTTCGGACACCATTTCATTAAAGATTCGGACAGCGTTTCACTAAACTT
>DAOOSE010000204.1:0-2178 GCA_035389625.1 bacterium | reverse complement strand
GCCATTTTTTCAATTAACTGGCTTCTATTTGTTTCTGCGAATTCGAGGACTGCTTGCTTGTGAGCATATTGTGCTAAACGTTCTTCTTCAGAAATCTTGCCAGTGCCAAATAAGGAAAAATGATATGTCTCGAAGGTAATTTCGCCGGTCTCGCGGTTCACCGAATCTGGCGGAAAATATTCCCATGCTTGACCATCATAGTAAGTAATCCAGATGGATTGGTCTCTAAGTTCTTCAGCATAGCTCTGAGGATCAACTCGGAAAGTCAGCATAGCTGGGCGGTTCAAACGAGTTTTCGCCCCTGAAATATCCAGCGGAGCACCGATTGGCTCAAACTTGCTAGAATCAATTTCTGGCACTGTTTCTGGATTTGTAAGAGTAAGCTCGGTCGAGGTGTCAAAGGCTAAAATCGGTATGGAAACGCTAAAGTCTTCTTGTGGAGTAGTCATCACCACTGTTTCAAGCCCAGCAATAGCTTTTATCGGCTCAGTTATAGAAGCAGTATATTCCCATTCTTTTAACGCCGCCGCATTGGGTGGTTGGTTGTTTTGAGAAGTTCCGTTGGATAAGGGACCCGTTCCATTACAACTTGAAAGGCATACGGATAAAATCAAACTTAGTAAAATTACAACTTTGGAATATTTCGTCTTCATCTTTCCTCCATTAATTAGATATTATAGCACATATCATATGAGAATTAAATAAATGTTATATGTGATTTTATTAAAAGAAGATTACATAATACTTTTCTTTCATGGTCTTTTGACCGTGAAAAGCCTTTGACCTTTAGGTCTCAAAAAAGCTGACCGCTCATCATGGCGATTGCTTTTTATAAATGCTGTGGAGACCTATGGTCAAAACCACTCGCTCGGTACCCTACAGGTAGGCTACGCACACAGAGACCGGAGATAACATAGATTGAAAAGTTTGATATGACGAGTATTTCAGCCACTGACCGATCACTGTCATCGCGAGGAGGGCTCTCCTTGCCCGACGAAGCAATCTCATCTACCGTGGCAGAAGATTGTTTACCCCTGCGGAGCTCGCCTAAGAGGCTCGCAATAACAAAATGGCGTGACTCGAAACTGGGAACGGACAAGGTGAGGGCAAATCAAAATAATCCTATTTTGAATGCATTTCAGATTAACCCATGCCGGCGGTAATAATCTTGGTGGTACTCTTCGGCTGGGTAAAACTCTTCAAGTGGTACGACGCGCGTTACGATGGGCTTATCGTAAATGCCTGAGACTTCCAAAAAAGCAATTACCTGCTCGGCAATTTGCTTCTCCTCTTCGGTAAGGTAAAAGATGCAAGAGCGATATTGTGTGCCAAAGGTAATCCCTTGCGCACAGCAAGTGGTCGGATCATGGAAACTAAAGAAAGCTTCGAGCAATTGCTGGTAGCTGAGTTGCCCCGTCTCATAAACCACGAGTACGGTTTCAACGTGTCCCGTGGTATCTCGGCAAACATCTAGATAGGTCGGCTTTTTTGTGTTGCCACCTGCATAGCCCACCTCGGTTTCGATAACACCAGGCAGACTTTGCATCTTTGCTTCTAATCCCCAAAAACAGCCCCCCGCTAAATATGCTTTTTTCTCCATGAACGACTTCCTCAATAAAGAATTTCCCAGGATAATCTCTCTAACTTTTATCTCAGAGGGCACTTGTAATTTTGTTGTCTGCCCTTATCATAAAAAAATATATCATGGTAATCACCCGGCAATTCGAAAATTGAAGGCTAGTAAAAAGTTGTTAACATAAAAACTACCCTTAAGCCAGGTAGTTTTTAGAAATCAGGAGATGCAGTGCCAGTTTAGTTCAAACCGCCACCGTGCGCAGCCCAAACAGCTAACCCAATAATGCCGGCATTATCTCCCAGGGACCCCTGTACAATCTCGATTTTATCCGCAGGCATAACGATCATACGCTTACGCAAGGTCTCACGAATGGGATGCAACAATAATTCTCCCGCAGCCGCAACGCCGCCAGTAATCACGACGCGCTTGGGTCCTACCACCAGCGCTGCATTGATTACCGCCACACCAATATACGAACCCACCTCATTCCATATTGAAAGAGCGACCTCATCACCAGCCTCGGCTGCCTTGGCAATCACATGCGCCGTGATTTTGTTCAAGTCATAGTTGACCATCTCACCGATAATAGTTTTTTGCCCTTG
>DAOOSE010000203.1:0-2188 GCA_035389625.1 bacterium | reverse complement strand
GTGGCGCTGTTTGTACGTAAAGATCGGTAGGCAAAGCCATGTGTGGTGCAACTTTGCCATATTACCTGGCACCCGCCAGTCCGAGATGACATTTTTTATCAGTAAGACAGGCCTAATTTTACACTTAACAACCACAAGATCGTCGTCAGTTTCAAGGTTGAATAATTTATAGGGGCGGTGTGGCAGTCTTCCTTCTCTAAGCCCTTTTGAAAAATGGCATAATTTCCAAGTGGAGTTAAATTCATCCATAGGGTCATAACGATCTTCAATGAGTGTCAATGCCTCATCATCGTTATACCAAACTGGCGCCATACATATACGACGCTCCGAAGTTTGCGGTATGTTACCTGCTGCGAGATCATTTCTTTTCGGGATCGCCCATTCGTAAAATGACCCCTCACAGCAAGTTTCGTATAGGCCAGCAAGGCCTTTCAAGTTACTTGCGGGCATTCTTTTTCCATTCTTCGATCTTTCCTCTTATTTTTTTCTGAGATTCCCTTGATAAAATCAACTCTTTTATTTTGTATTCTTCTTCAGGTCTTACACAATCGAAATCAAGTTTTTCTCCTCGCTCTCCTGCATTGATCATAGGTTCCGTATCAAAATAAACGAAATCCAATAGTTCGTTAAGGTCCTCATCAGAAAATTCCATGGCCCTGGATACAGCCAGCTTTTCCTCAATACTAACATTTGCTTGACTATAATCGTCGGCTGGTAAAATCGGCTGAAAATCACCTTCGGTAGGTTCAAGGACAAAAGCGTTTGATTGTAAGAATTTTGGATAATCCATAATATATGGACCATATTGCCAAAATATCCAATCGGCATCTGTAAGTCTGTTGCCGGTTAAGCGTTTGTAATAGATTTCGGCAAGATAAGCTAATTTTATAAGCTTGGTCTTACTTATGCCATAATTGCTTCGGTCATAAAACCGCTTTGCAATCAAATATAGTAGATCGATCAATGTCATAATCTCACAGAGTTTTATCTTCTGCAAATCGTGTTAAGATTCAGTCTTTTCAGCCTCATTAAGTTTTTTAAAAAACGGCACAATATCCACTTGAATGTACGGCTCATGATGGTTGTTCCGTAAAAGTGCCTGAAGATTAGGCTGCTTCAGGATCATTTTGCGGGCAATGTCACGGTCGTTTTTATCAATGACGCCCAAATTATCTGCCATGATCCGGGCGTCTTCTCCTTCCAGATGCAATGCTATTTTGGTTCCCATAAGATCAAATGCCACGCGATCAAAATCTTTTGGACTCTGAGAAGCAAGCAATAAACCAACACCGTATTTTCTGGCTTCCCTTACCAACTCCGTCAGGGTTTCGTCGTAAGACAGTTTATGGGCCTCGTCAATAACAGCCATGATTCGTATTTGATTGGTCGGTCCCTTTGCCAGCATATCTGAATAAATCTTCTGGAGCATGAAGCGGCTCACAGCAACCATCAATTCAGGCGTTGCCAAATTGGAAAGACGAACAATTGTTGTATGACCCAAAATATCATTGAATGTTAAATCGCCGCCCACATCTTGAAAGATACCTGTAGCAAAGAGCGGCTCAATGCGCAGATTAAGGTTACGCACAGTCGCGCTGCCGACCTTTTCCTTTTCTTTCAAGATCGACCAGACATCTGCTATAGATGGCGGCTCGTTTTCCCAGGAATCTTTTTTCCCGGAAATAAAGCCTTTAACGGCATAGGCTTGGCTGATGGCGTCTCTCAATTCGGCATGTTGAATATCACCCAATCCAAAGATCCTCTTCAAACTTGCGGCAACCTGGTACACAACCTTTTGATAATTCTGTTTCTTCGTCGTTAATCTATCCGCAGGCACTTCAAAGGGATTAATCGGGATTCCGTCTGATGCATCAACAACTCGGGCATTTGTCCGTTCAAGGAAGGTTTGTCCGATGGAATCTTTTAGCTCAGCATCCATGTACTCGCCCTGAAAATCAAAGATTATTGCAGGAACGTTTTGTTCACAAAGATTGTCAATGAAAGCGCTGGCTGTTTGCGTTTTCCCGGCTCCTGTCGTTCCCACAATCAGAATATGCTGGTTGGATAATTTTTTTGGCATATAGGAGAAGGGATTCCAGTGAACAGCCTTTCCGGAATCACTGTTCTTCCCCAGATAGATTTGCAGATCAGTTTTTTGAGATTCGGGGGCAGTCGTTTTCTCCTCTTT
>DAOOSE010000202.1:0-2194 GCA_035389625.1 bacterium | reverse complement strand
TATTTGGGAGAGCATTCAGCAAGTTCTTGATCAGAAGTTCAAAAAAACCGGCGTTGAGAATGCCTACTTTCCACTACTTATTCCCGAAAGCTACCTTAAGCGCGAGGCCGATCATGTCGAGGGGTTTGCTCCCGAACTGGCCGTTGTCACCCATGCTGGCGGAGAAAAGCTTGCCGAGCCTTTGGTGATAAGGCCGACATCAGAAACAATCATTTATGAAATGTTCTCCAAGTGGATTTCCTCTTACCGTGATCTCCCAGTGGTGATTAATCAATGGGCCAATGTTGTTCGGTGGGAAAAGAGAACACGTTTGTTTTTGCGTACGACGGAATTCCTCTGGCAAGAGGGTCACACTGCTCATGCCACTTCAGAGGACGCTTATAAACGGGCTGAACAAATGCATGAAGTTTACCGTTCATTTGCCGAGGATTATTTGGCTATGCCGGTAATAATGGGTAAAAAAACCGAGTCAGAGAAATTTGCCGGCGCTGAAACGACTTATACCATTGAAGCTATGATGCAGGACGGTAAAGCTTTGCAGGCAGGCACTTCTCATGTTTTAGCAGAGCACTTTACCAAGGCATTCAATGTTAAGTTTCTTGATGCTGATGGCAGGGAAAAATATGTTAGATCTACCAGCTGGGGAGCAAGTACGCGTCTCATAGGATCACTAATTATGGCTCACAGCGATGATTCTGGCCTCGTCTTGCCACCAATGATTGCACCGATTCAAGTTGTGATCGTTCCAGTTTGGAGCAATGAGGAAGAGAAAGAAAAAATTTTGGCCAAGAGTTCGGAAATTGAAAAAAGACTTAACGATAATAATGTTAAAGTGAAGATCGATGATCGTGAGATGCGTCCAGGCCCCAGATTTTTTGAGTGGGAGAAAAAGGGCGTGCCTTTGCGTCTGGAAATTGGGCCTCGGGACCTCGAGCGAGGCGAGATTATCCTTGTCAGGAGAGATACCGGAGAGAAAGGATCTGTCGGCGATGATAGCGTAAGCGAAATCAAAGATCTGCTGATCACGATTCAGAACGATCTTTTTGAGAAAGCCAAGGAATTCAGAGAAGATCATACAAAGTCAGTTTCCACTTTCAATGATCTGCAGGCACAAATAGAGGACGGATTTGCTCTTGCCGGGTGGTGTGGGTCCACTGAGTGTGAAGAGAAAATTAAATCGGTAAAGGGTACCATTCGGTGTATCCCGTTGGAATCATCCAATACAGCGGAAAAATGCAGTATCTGCGGCAAGAAATCAAAATATGATGTAGTTGTGGCAAAAGCATATTAATTAAAATTATTTAATTAAGAATTTCGAATTTCTAAATCGAAACCCAATTATTTAACTAGCTAATTAGGGCTTGATTAGAAATTATTAATTAGAAATTACAGGTATAGATTTGTGAGGATTTATGAAAAAGACAGATTTAATTTGGTTGGATGGAGGGTTTGTTAAGTGGGAGGAGGCTCAAATCAACGTGATCAATCACGGGCTTCATTATGGATCGGCGGTTTTTGAGGGAATACGATTTTATAAAACAGAGAAGGGCCCTGCAATCTTTCGCTTACAGGATCATATCGCTCGACTGATTGATTCATTCTCAGTATTTCGGATGGAGTGTCCCTACTCCAAAGAGGAGATTGAAAAGGCAGTGGTGGAGACAGTCAGAAAGAACCGTGTTGCAGAGGGATATATTCGTCCAATAATCTTTTTTGGTGAAAATGCTATGGGTCTATCCTCTCTTAAAGATGCTGGCATAAGGGTTGCAATTGCTGTTTGGCCATGGGGCTCATACTTGGGAGAAAACCCTGTTTCTGTTATGACTTCGTCATACATTCGATTACACCCCAACTCTGTTGTTTCGGAGGCAAAAGTTACTGGCTATTACATCAATTCAATACTTGCTACAATCGAGGCCAAGAAAGCGGGATACGAAGAAGCGCTGCTTTTGGATGTCAGTGGTCACATTGCCGAGGGGCCAGGAGAAAATTTTTTCTTGATAGAAAAGGGATCGATTGTCACGCCTCCGATTGGAAATATCTTACCGGGCATTACGCGCGATAGTGTGATTACCATAGCGAAGGATCGCGGCTATACCATCAAAGAAGCAAGCCTAACTCTTAGCAATGTAAGCGACGCCTCAGAAGCATTCTTTACCGGTACAGCAGCTGAAATTACCCTAATTGGAAAAGT
>DAOOSE010000201.1:0-2194 GCA_035389625.1 bacterium | reverse complement strand
TTTCTTTGATAATTGCGATTTTCTCAATGATCGGCTACCTCGGTTATCAGGTTATGAGTTTCGTTGGAAGTCCCAACTTGAAGGTAGTAACACCTGTGAATAACTCCGTTATTGAATCGGATGCTACTAATATTAGTGGAGTCACGGAAGTTGATACTGTATTGACTGTGAATAATGAGAAAATATCAATAAGTAACGATGGCCATTTCAGCGCAAACGTGAAGCTGCAAAGAGGTATTAATGTGATAAAAGTTCGCGCAGAGAATAAGACAAAAAAAGAGACAACGGAGGTGCTGACAGTCGAATACCGGCCAAAGACAGCAGAGTTAATGACGAGCATCAATAATTAAATCCCAAAGTCTAGACACCAAAGCAAAGAGAAAGGTTAAAAGATAAAAGCGTTAGAAATTTTAGTTTTTTGACTTTATACATTTTTGTTTTTCTTTTGGTTTTGGAGTCTGGAGTCTTGGTTTCTGAAATAAATTAAAGAGGTACATATGGCTAAGAAGAATGAGAATGCAGGTGGGGAAATCAGTGAGGTAGTGGATGGTAAACAAGAGGCACTAAAGGCTGCTCTTGCTTCTATTGAGAAGCAATTTGGCAAAGGTGCCATAATGACGATGTCGGACACGACAAATCTTAAAGTTGATGTTGTCCCCACCGGTTCACTCACTCTTGATCTTGCTCTCGGAATAGGCGGATTGCCTCGCGGGCGTGTTATTGAAATTTTTGGGCCTGAATCTTCGGGTAAAACCACGTTAGCGATTCACACAATTGCCCAAGCACAGAAATTGGGAGGGCAGGCCGCTTTTATTGATGCAGAACATGCTTTTGACCCCGAGTACGCCAAGAGAATCGGTGTTGATTTGGATAATTTGCTTATCTCTCAGCCCGACAACGGTGAGCAGGCTTTGGAAATCGCAGAGACGCTTGTCCGATCCAACGCTATTGATGTTATTGTGATTGACTCTGTCGCTGCCCTGGTTCCTCGTGCTGAGATAGAGGGCGAGATGGGAGACTCCATGATGGGCGTTCAAGCTCGGCTTATGTCTCAGGCGTTGCGTAAGCTTACTGGCATTGTTTCAAAATCCAAAACCATCCTTATCTTCATCAATCAGATCAGAATGAAGATCGGTGTCATGTTTGGTAACCCGGAGACTACAACCGGTGGAAATGCATTGAAATTTTATTCATCTGTTCGTTTGGATATACGACGCAAGGCCGCACTTAAGCAAGGTGATGACACAGTAGGCAACAATATTGTGGTCAAGGTTGTCAAAAATAAGGTGGCGCCACCATTTAAAACTGCCGAGTTCGATATTATGTATGGCACAGGCATTGATCGAGATGGTGAGATTATTGATCTCGGTGTTGCACAAGATGTGATTGAAAAAGCCGGCTCCTGGATGTCGTATCAAGGAGAGAAACTTGGTCAAGGAAGAGAAGGTGCCAAGGCCTTTCTGAAACAAAATCCGGAGATTAGAGAAAAAATCACTGCAGAAGTCTTGACTAAAATTAAGGCTGCTGCCGCCGATGCGAGCGCAGAGCAGTAAGAGATCAGAATGAAGAGAAGTCCCCTTTCGTATGCCCTTTTGCTTCTGAAAATCCGAGAACGGAGCAGTGGAGAGTTAGAGCAGAAAATGCGTATGAAGAAGTATGCAGATGCCGATATATCTGTAGTGATCAAGACATTGATCGAGAAAGAACTGATTAATGACAAGCGTTTTGCGGCAAATCTGGTAAGGGAGTTCCAGGAGATCAGATTGTCTGGCCGGCGTAAAATCTACCAGAAATTACGGGAGCGTCAGGTTGCACCAGATCTTATTGAACAGAATTTGGTTATAGATAAAGAAAGCGAAGAGACTCGTGCATTGGAACTGGCGAACCGTTGGTTGAAGCAGAAGGGAAGCCACAAAGAAAAGGAAAAACAGTACGCCTCTCTTGGAAGATTTCTAGCAGGACGTGGATTCGATTCAGAGGTGGTGTATGAGGTGCTGGGAGAGGTTTTTAAATAAGTATTTAGTATTTCGTATTGCGTATAGCGTATGTTGATTAAGACACTGCGGAATACACAATACAATTTACGATATACGACCTGGAGGGTTAGATGGCTGGTACCAAAAAGAAGTTTATTCTATGGTTTAATGAAATAGGGAAAAATGATATACCCCTTGTCGGCGGGAAAGGGGCTAAT
>DAOOSE010000200.1:0-2209 GCA_035389625.1 bacterium | reverse complement strand
CTATATTTCAGGATTTTGTCGGGCGGCCATTTCTCTTCGATCTTATGCTCCGCCTGATAGAGTCGGTTGATTGTATTGACAATCCCGATGGCCTCTTTATCGTTTTCGATATCCAGGAACTGACGCTTGCAATGCTGGAAGCAGGCCAACCGAATTATATCGGGATAGGCATCTGTCTCAAGTATTTTATAGTTGATCAGCCCGTCTGACTGGATGGCTCCTTTATATTGATTGCCTATATAGTTGGTGAGAACCTCCCGGGATCGGGACCCGTTTTCGTAAAAGTACTGGATTAATTTCTTTTTATTGGCCAGCGCAGCCCATATATATCCCTTACGAACCCCTTTGCCATCCTTGTTTTTCTCTTTGGTCAGGATGGTATGGTAGCTTTCATCCATACAAAGATAGTCATCCTCAAGGATAGCTGTATGAAGAGCATCATCCAGACGGTCCATTAATCCGGCGGACTTCTTAATCAGTCCGTGGGCGGTAGCTTTGTTTAATTCAAAGCCGTTCTCTGTAAAATACTTGACAATCCGCTCCACAGGCATGGAGTAAACGTATCTCAGTTGCAGCATGCCGGCGATAAAAGAGGCATCGTAATTTGAGTTCTGCAGCGGGGATCTGGGGGCTTTGCCTGAGTAAACCTTTTCCTGCTGTACGCAATTGTACTGTCTGTATATAGTTTTTGTAAACCTGGCTTTGCTGTAAGTGTACATAATGGAGTCCACTGATCCTATGACCCTGGCCTTATCTTTATCAAAGGCAGGATCATCGGGATAGACATGCTCGACAATGGTTTCCAGAGAGAAGTGTTCTTTCCGTTTGGCATTGTTGTTGCCTCGGTCCTTGGGTGAAACAGGGGGATGGGTTTCTGCCGGATTCTCTTTTACGGGGTCACAGACAATCTTCTCTGATTTGTTGGAGAGAAGCTTGCTCATTCCCCGGGTTTTCCCCTCAAGCTTCTGCATGTCCCCGTTCTTCTGGAGCAGACTTTCTTCCAGCGAACGGACTGTATCGGTTAAGCTACCAACCTGCACAGAGAGTTTTTCTATCTGTGCAGATTGCCGGATGAGTTGTTCCAAATGAATCTTTTCTCTTTCAGAAAAAAGCTTCAGCTGGTCTTCCAGTAATTCAATCATCCGTTTGCTATTCATGCCCTAAAGGTACGGACAATACTTCGGATATCAAAGAAAAACACAAACAATATATACTTTATATATTTGTATATCAATGTATTACATTAGTATTGAAGCCTTCTCCTGTACTTTGCGGAACGAACAGAGACGCCCTCCATTATCAAAACAAAAGTCTTCCATTTCATCTCAAATTCATTGCTTGAAGGGTTAAATCGGGGAACTTCAAAGGTGCCCTGTTCCAGTTTTTTCTGATACAAAACAAATCCTCCGTTTTCCCAATGAAGGATCTTAATTAACGACCGGTTCTTGCCAAGAAAGAGAAAAACCTCCCCCGACAAAGGATTACGTTTCATATCTGATTTTACCAACTGGTACAAGGAATAGATACCTTTGCGCATATCCACATAATGCGGACATAGATAATAGTTCATGGATTCTGTAAGTGCAAACATCGGTTTATCAGTTAGAGTAGGTTTGTATAAATTTATTGAGATCTTCCTGGCTTATCTCTTTAATGGATATAATTACGCCATCGGGAAAAGTGATGTTGACGCCTTTAAGCACAGGAAAAACATTACCTGCGAAAACCGGTTTCTCCGATGCCTCCTTTGTAAAGGAGAGCGGATAAATCTGCTGTCCTTCACAAGAAGCTTGCTCATGAGCGGAAGCAGAAACCTCAGGTAATACAGGACGTGGTTTGAGATCTACTACTTTTATGGAATGCCTGCTCATCCAACATTGAATGCCGTTATAACAGATATGGCGCTCTTTGCAATAATCGCGTAATGTCATAGTGCATGAAATACTGATCTGTTTGTACTCCTCAATTGCCAAGGTGTAAAGTTCTGATGCTGTCATTTGTTCCTTTTTTAGGAAACAAAAGTAAGATTATGCATTTATGCTGTCAAGACGGTATCGTGGAGACGCTTACATTCTTTCTTAGACAAAACTTGTTTTAGCTCTGTCAGTTTGGCAATCAACCGGTCTTCAGTTTTCTTGACTAAAACTTTATATTCAGACTCAAAATTTGGGTGTGAACTATCAAGAATGGATACTTCCACCTTTTCGCT
>DAOOSE010000199.1:0-2292 GCA_035389625.1 bacterium | reverse complement strand
GCCGCAGTCCCGCTTCATCCTCTTCATCCATCTCGAAGTAGGTGCTGGTGGTGTCGAAAAAGATCAGATCAACCTCCAGATTCAAAAGATCCGCTACGGCAAAGAAGACCTCTTTGTGAATGATCTCCCGGTACTCCAAAAGAACATCCATCGACCGGTACAAATGCTGAAGTTCTATCGGTTCCGGATTTCCCAGTGCCACGTCTTCTCTGATCCATTCTTCAGCACCTCTTTTGGAATCCGGGGCCAAGGCGCGATTGGCCACCATGGCAAAGGCCGCCCATTCCACAGGCGACGTAAACGACCGATCCTTTGTGCATTGAGAAAGAGCCTCGGGTATTCCCAACTGCTCCCACAAGGCACGCAGAAGATAGGCGCCGCCCATGGGAACACTGCGAAAAATATTCAAGGGTGCCACAGCGCCACCCATAGACGCATTCATACAAAGGGTATCTTCCGGAGTCAGAAAACGACTGATACTTTTAGCCAATCTTTTGAGGGCGGCCGTATCCAGCTCATCGGTTCTGCCAAAAGTATGGAGAACCTGAGCCTTGGCGCATCTGCTCCGGGTGTCCCAAATGTTATGTGCAAGCTGGACGTAAGTCACGGCAGATCCGTCTTTGTTCTTTCGGGAGATGGTCCTGATGTACATGCCTATTTATATAGCATGTACTATGAACAATGTCAAGCATATAATTATAAATCGTTTGCCTATGCATTTTACAGTTTTTCCTATATCGCACCACATGATTTCAATAACTTATATCGATCAAAAGATCAAAATATGCCTATGGCTGTCGAACGTCGGGATAGTTAGCTGCTATTTTTTGTTCTAAAATTTCTTTTTACTCATCAATATGAGGTTTGCGTCTGCTATGATAGATCAAAAAATGTTTCAACGTCGATTCAAGGTGGTAATTTCCCAAAAGCACTAAAGAGGCTGAATCGTTTCCTTACTGTCCATTCCGAACGGTCATTTTTTGAGATAGAATGTTTGCGGCATAAGAAGAGAAATCGCTTTGCTAATGGCTATATCCATCATAATCACCTCCCGAGCATTGAGGTATATACCCTTGATTACGTTACCGTTCTCAGTCAGACTGATTTCAAGCGAGTATATATTGTTCTTCTGTTTCGCGATCAGGTTGAGGGACTGCAGGAAATTATTATCCTTATGTTCTATCGACGTCGCCAGTTTAATTCTGGTCCCCAACTTTGAGCTTCTTTTCCAGTATGCCTGTATAAAATAATTCAAACTCGACTTCAGCACAGCCAGCTCATAGAGGTCATTTAAGATGACGAAATCCCAGAATCGAATCTTAACGTTGGCTTCCCTATTAAAATGAGTTTTATAGTTACCTCCAGAGTCACGAAAGTCGTACTGTTCCAATTCCGCCGTGGCCTCAATCTGAATTCCCTTCAACTCAAATTTAACCATTTGCTTCTACCTCCTTCCATAATTTTGCTAAGTATGTTGCCGATACGCTCAATTTGCGTGTTTTGCTCAAATAGTCGATAATGGGTCGGAAACCCATACCTTCATCTTTCAACTCCTTGACCTCTCCCCAGTAGGCAAAAATTTTCCTGCGGAGTACCGGTATCCTTCCCTTTTTTATCAAAGCTGCAGCGCTGGCCTTGCGTAGGCAGGAAAAGTCGTCGAACTGCCTCATTTCCGCCACTCGGTAACCTTTTCCGTTAATTGCGTCCCAGCCGGCATTGCGGGACGCCAGAACGAAAGCACAGTACTTGTTGACTCTTCCGGGGATATTGGGATGTATCTCCTTGAGCTGGAACGACTTCTTCACGCTATTTTGGAAGATCTCAACGATTTTCTCCTCCGGTAGTGAAGCGATCCATGAGAAAAGTCTTTTTCTCTCTTTTTCCGTTACTCCGGTTATTCTGTTCAGGTGATCCTGCATTTCATCCTCGGGTATATCCCAACGTTTCCCGCAGCCGGAAATGTGAAGTCTCCAGAGATGTCTGCTGCAACGCCCGTTCGTGAGTCATCCCATATTTAATACACTGAAAATAGCGCTCCTGGGCAAAGTTGTACTTTAAACCATGGCTGCCGCGACCCGGTGCATACTGACCTGTTGCCTTGGCGGCCTGGTTGATTGCTTTGACGTATTGGAAATAATCACTTTCAAGTTTACCATGCTGAGAGATGTGCTCTTTGAGACGTTGGTAGGTTTCGACAGAGACGTAATGCTCTGTTTCCTTGCCGCCCTTTTCTATCGAAGCAACAACACCGACAGCCAATCCGGTAACCGGATCGCTGTCAATGCCACGCAG
>DAOOSE010000198.1:0-2332 GCA_035389625.1 bacterium | reverse complement strand
AGGAAAGCCGCTTCAACCCCAATGCTGTTTCACCTAAGGGGGCCACAGGTTTATTGCAGTTCATGCCTGGCACAGCTGCTACTGTGGCAAGGCAAATCGGATATACCGGAAATGTAAACCTTTACGACCCCGATCTTTCAATAAGACTGGGGGCTCAGCACCTCAAGGATCTTCTTGATAAGTATAACGGCAATATTGATGCGGCGCTCGCCGGGTACAATGCAGGAACGGGAAATGCCGATAGTTGGATTAGTCGAGGATTGCTTGGAAATATCCCTTTTCGAGAAACAAATAATTATGTTAAAAAAGTTAAAAATTATCAAACCGTTTATTCTACGATGTATGCTACCGAGCTGGGATTGCGCTCACCTGTCGAGCTAAAACAGGCCGATGAGAAAGAGAATCTATCGGCTGTAAGGGGATTGATTTGGACCAAACTTTTTGAAAATGTGATAAGTGGGTTCTAGACCTTAACAAATTACAAATTCAACTATAATACGAAGTTACGAATGGACTCCAAGATATTGCGACAAAAATTTATTGATTTTTTTAAGGAGAAGGGGCACGCTGTGCTTCCTTCTGCTTCTTTGGTGCCGGAAAACGACCCAAGCGTGCTTTTTGCAACAGCTGGGATGTTTCCCTTCAAGCGATATTACTCTTTTCCTGATGAAGCTCCATCCAGCCGTGTTACAACATCGCAAAAATGTATCCGGACCGGGGATATTTATGAGGTCGGTGATAACACACACCTAACCTTCTTTGAGATGCTAGGCAATTTTAGCTTTGGCTACCAGAATTCGCCGGTTGGCAGAGAAAGGTCATACTTTAAAAAAGAAGCTATAGAAATGGCTTGGGAGTTTTTGACCAGGGAATTAAGTCTCGATAAATCAAGGATGTATGCGACTTATTTTAAGGGAGAGAAGGGTGTTCCATCCGACGAAGAATCATTCAATCTTCTTAAAAAATTACCAGGATTACCTGAGATTAAGCCGCAAGGTTTCGATGACAACTTCTGGTCTCTGGGAACAGAGAACTCACCTGGTGGTCCGACAGTTGAATTCTATGTCGATGGGATTGAAGTTTGGAACTTGGTTTTTAATGAATTCATACTCAAGAATGGGAAATATGAGCCTGCAAAGCTGAAAGGCGTTGATACCGGGATGGGACTTGAGCGGCTTGTGGCTGTTTTGAGTAAGAGTGAAAGTGTTTACGACACGGATTTATTTCAGCCACTTGTCAGTAAAATTGAGCAGCTTTCAGGAAAGAAATACTTCGATGCCCAGAATGAGATGCGCGTGATTGCCGATCATTTGAAAGCGGCAGTTTTTGCTATCGGTGACGGGGCATTGCCTTCGAATAAAGACCGCGGATATGTTGTACGCCGTTTGATCCGTCGGGCGATTGTAAAGGCTCAGCAGCTAGGGATAGAAAAGAATTTTACAGCCGAAATTGCGAAGAAGGTGTTTAAAATTTATGATGGTCTTTACTTCAACTGTGTCATTCCTGCCCCAGCACAAAAGGGGGTAAACTCCGGCGGAATCTTAAGCAAGATCCCTGACCAAGTCAGGGATGACAACATGGTGAGGATTCTTGCAGAGCTCGAAAAAGAAGAAACAAAATTCCGACGCACTCTTAGGGAGGGATTGAAACTAATTCAATCGAACGAAGAATTGGATGGCAAAAAGTTATTCGACCTCTATCAAAGCTATGGTCTGCCACTGGAGATATCAATTGAGGAGGCGGGACGGCAAGGGATAGAAATAAACAATTCCACAATTGAACAATTTAACAATTTACTTCTCAAGCATCAGGATCTTTCTCGTACAGCTTCAGCAGGAATGTTTAAGGGCGGATTAGCCCAAGGTGGAGAGATTGAGACTAAATACCATACTGCTACACATCTTTTACATGCTGCTTTACGCAAAGTATTGGGCGAGCATGTCCAGCAAAAAGGCTCGAATATAAATACTGAGCGACTGCGCTTTGACTTTTCTCATCCCGATAAGATGACATCTGAACAAATCAAGGAAGTGGAGGGTTTGGTCAATAAGGCGATTGCGGATGATCTGTCCGTCACGATGGAAGAAATGACTGTCGATGGAGCTAAAAAATCCGGTGCTATTGGATTATTTGAGAGTAAATATGGTGACAAAGTGAAGGTCTATACAATTGGTGAAAAAAGCGGAGACTCCTTGGAGGTGGATTTTGACTCCTCCAGGGTGGCGGAGCGGGGTGATGGCAAATTCTTTTCCCGAGAAATCTGTGGTGGACCTCACGTTGCTCACACAGGGGAGCTTGGGCACTTCAAGATCTCCAAAGAGGAAGCCTCCTC
>DAOOSE010000197.1:0-2336 GCA_035389625.1 bacterium | reverse complement strand
ACTTCACACCGGATTCTATGCTTATCAGCTGCTTTACATGTGCGGCTGTTATTTTTATGGTCATTTTGACGTCTGATGCTTTTCTATGGAAAAACCATTGAAAGAATTCTTTAAATTTGATCATGCATTCTCCGTCACCTCCACCTCTAGATCAGCAGCCTTGGTTATACCAGTCACTCGTTTGATCTCCTGCCAAAGCCGCTCTTGTCTCCAATCCAGAAATGCCTCAAAATCATCTCGCCAGAGCGGCCCAGCTTTCCCTACGGGCAAACAGTGTGACGATAGAATCGCATCGAATGGGAATCCGGGTTCATCGCGAATTTCGGTCATATAATCCGATGGCGCCCTGTTACTAATAATTTGATTTGTGGTTCGGTCAATGAGTGTCCTATTTAATACGCAATCCCGCTTGCGTGTCAAAGCTATTCCTTGCTTCTGCAAAAAATTATCGGGAAAGATATGATGGTCATCGATATCCTGTTCAATCATTAACTTTCCAGTGATAATGGATTGGGTATGAAAATCGCGGGCACCAACACCAAGGATCAGACAAATTACGCCACGGTATATCGCTCGTTGGCGAGGTGTTACATCGCGAAGTAACTTAGGATCAAAGCGCAGTGAGCTAACTGTATCAGGCATAGCATCCCCTATAATCCATGTTAAAAGATCAGCTGTATCTCTTGCTGATTGACTATTGGGCGAACTTTCATAGGCTTGCCCAAAAACCGCGCACCAAAACCACCTTTTTATTTTTTCACGATGGACGCCTGCCTGCAATCCTTTTGACATTCCTGATTTTGCATGAACTGCAGCGAGCGGAGCTAACATAGTTTGATAGGGAAGCCACTTAGGGAGCATCACTTTGCAGTCGTCACGTAGAATCTCCAGACTAAGCGATAATCCCTCTATTACTGGCTCCCACCATTCTTTGATGTCAGCTGGCTTGAGATTTAAAACATCCTTGCGCTTGCAGGAAGGACTCTTGCGACTTGCCAAGGCAATGGATTGAAGCACATAATAGGGATCCACGTCATAATCTAGTATAATCGAATATTCTTGACGAGCTTTTTCCCAAAGATCGCGCAAATTAATATCTGCAGGCCAAAAGCGAGCAGTTAACAATTCGAAAACGCTCAGCTTGACTCCAGTACGATTTAATGTTTCAAATATGGTGCAAAGAGCGTCCGGTTCTGTCTTGTCTGATAAAGTGACAACAGGGAAATGATAATCATCGATTGTCTTTATCCACTTTTCATCAATCGCTGTAAGGGCATCGAGCATCTGAATACGTCTATCGGCAGGCAGTGGATTTGTGATCTGTAACAACCACTGAAGAAAGCCACCAGCGCCACCTTTAAGAACACTGAGAGGAAGAATCAGCTCCTGTGCTTGAATAGTAAAACTTTCTCGTTCTTGCGCCCATTTGGTGTTAGTACGCACATGAAAAATTGCGTCCTCGAAATCTTGACCATCCATTAGTTTTTTTAGTTCAAGGTAATATCTATGCTCACCGATCCCATAAAATGCCTGATATAGCGATGTCAGACGCTGCTGCCCATCAAGCACAAGGTAAGTATGCTTTTTCCCATCTAGTGGGGGCGCGCCCTCAAATTCTCGTGCAGCAAATAACCGATTTGGATCTCGTACGCGCAAAAGACTCCCCGCGGGATAGTTATTAGCGATGGACACAATCAATTCTTGGGTTGCGCTAGGTTCCCAAACGAAATCACGCTGAAAGTCTGGCAGTACCATCGTACGGGAGTGGATTTCGCTGAGCAGATCTTTAAGAGCTCTGGGATTTGTGTCTTCGAACAGATTCATTTGGCATCCTTAATTCGTGTGAAGTATGCTATGCCATGTGCAGGTTGCTTATCTGTATCACTTTTCCTTGGGATGAGTTTAAAATCATTCGCTATTCTGATCTAGCTCGGCTTTATTTCAGCCCATTTCATTCCCAGATTTAAAAGGTTCTCACCTCGGCTCTTCCCTTCTCGCCAATAGCTCCGCAAAATCATAGTTGACACTTGTTGCCCCTCTATCCGGCTCACGTTGAAATGGCTGACGGATATAATGCACCCGATGTGTTTTATCATCGAAGAATTCTACGATGGCCAGAATATAGTCATCTGGCTTATTAAGAGAGTAAAGAATTTCGTTCTTCGTGATAGTAACAGTTTTGGCGCCGGATACACGCCCCTTAACTTCGATGAATCGGAGTTTACCTGTACCGGGCACCCGGCTTTCTATATCATACCCGACTTTATCGAACTCACGGTCAACCGGTTCATACCCCAGCCTGCGCTCAATTTCCATGACGATTTCTCGAGCACGAG
>DAOOSE010000196.1:0-2344 GCA_035389625.1 bacterium | reverse complement strand
GGCGGACTGTATAAAGCCGGCGCTGGAGTTGGTGCAGTCGTGGGGTTCGTTTCGGCTTGGTCACTGTGGTCAGTCTCGCGCTTCCCGATGGAAATCGCGCTTATCGACCCCAAGGTAGCTGTGCTGCGTTACGCAATTACCTTTGTGGTGCCGCCTGTGGCTGGCTTGCTCGCAAACGGACTGGCGAGGTTTATGGAGTAAATTACGCGTTCATCCAGATTGTTGCTGATGGAACTGTTGAATATCTTTATTGTTTGTTTTTGGCTCAGTGGCAAAAATAAAAAAATTTCGCTTGAACCATTAATTATTGAAAGGAGACAAATGCAAACGAGTGTCTCCCTGGGCATCATGCTTTCTTTGGTAGAACTTTACTCGACCGCGTGATCTAGAAATCCATTACGACTACTTAAGGGTTCATTTGAAAATTACATGGATCAGACTTCCTAAGGTGCTAGTTTCAATCGCTTTATAAATCTATGTCTGCTATATTAATCTTTTGCAGATTCGCTGATATATGAGCTTGATGAGCAAGCTATGGTCTATTTACGTAAAGTGTTGTTTTCCTTATGTGCAGCCAAGAAGAAACCATTAATAACCAATAAATAAGCTACGAGGCGGATGATGATGAGCAGAAGGTTGAGTGTATCGGTCAGGTTAAATAATGAGGCTAAATGAGAGAGACTGAAAAGCCCAAAGGCAACCGCTACATAAAGGACCACTTTGCTTTTCATTCGCTGCCAATTGACAAGGCCGAAAATGAAGATAACAAGACTAAAGACGAAATTGATGAAAGTAATGGTGTTCCAAGTAAAATGCATCGTAATCTCCTTTTGATGGTTGAAAATAAGTCTTTATAGTTTGAATCATGCACTAGATAAGCTTATCCACTCCACTAAGCCACAAAAAAAACTTTACCAGTTTCTGTTTTGAGCTTCGTAACCACACATTCGGACTATTATAATACTTTTTCTCAGAAAATTATAATTGCTTTCTATGAATAATTGTGCGTGGGTCAGTACATGGTATACAGTTTATGAACAAGAATTACATTGGATACCGGGATACGTGTCTAGAGTTAGGCGGGATACAATATCAACGATTGGAGACCTATTGGCATGCAGATTACAACCCCTTTGGATTACAACGAATTACGCACAATCAGCCCCAAAGCAGCCAGACAAGCGATCCTGCAGATCCTCGCTGCCAATAAAGGCAATGTGAGTGCCACCGCCAGACTGTTAGGAGTGACCCGCAAGACTGTCTACAAAGCTTTGCGCAAGAAAGCAGCAGGCAACTTAGAAGATGCTTCGCGTGCGCCCAAGGTCGTACCTCATAAAACCGCGCAAGATATTGAAGAAAAGGTGCTTGAACTCAAGCAAAAGACCAACTACGGCCCTTT
This sequence comes from bacterium, assembly GCA_035389625.1. Taxonomy (GTDB): domain Bacteria; phylum Patescibacteriota; class UBA1384; order XYA2-FULL-43-10; family 1-14-0-10-43-13; genus DAOOSE01. The sequence continues at coordinate 945 of DAOOSE010000196.1, read as the reverse complement.
ACGCCTAAAAGAAGAACTGGAAGCTGTGTATCAAATCAGTTTATCGGCTAATACCATTCGCAATATCTTGCGCAGAAACCGGGATAAATTCACCTCTAAGCGTCATAAACCGCAAAAGAAAAGCCCACGTCAATTCGTGGATTGGTACACGGCTAAACCTTTTGAGGTCGTTCAAATTGATTTGAAGTACATTGTGGACCAAAAGGCGCTCTCTCGGGAGCAAATTGACCATATTCACGCCCACAATCTCCCTTTGTATCAGTGGGGTGCTATCGACGTCAATTCACGTTTCAAACTGATCGCTTACTCCGATGAGAAAAGTTGGACTAACGGTCTCACTTGGTTCCTCTGGGTTACCTCCTGGCTCAGGAGCCATGGGGTAAGCAACCAGATTGTGTATACCGTGGATCATGGTGAGGAATTTGGAGGGAAGTCTTGGCTGAAGCTCACCGAACTACGAAAACTACTCTCCGGATTTGACTGTAAATTGGTGCAAAATCATCTCAGCCACCCTGAAGAAAATGCTCATCTAGAACGTTCCCATCGCACCGATGATGACGAGTTTTATATCCCCCGAATCTTGAAAATCCATAATCGCCAAGAGTTTTTCGAGGAGGCTTTTCAGTACCTGTATTATTACAATGCTGTCCGAAAACATTCTGGCATCAGTCGTATGACCCCCGTGCAACGTCTATTTGAACAAGACCATGACCTCAATGATAAAATCAAATTCATTCCGCCTCTGATCTTAGACCAAATTTCCGTCGACCTCGGCGATTGGAGTGGATACCATCTGCTGGCTCAGAACCAAAAGGCTATTTTGATATGACAACGAATTCATTTTTTATCATGAAATATACTCGGGTTTCAAAAATGAATCTTCTAAAAAGGGTGTAAGTTGTCTTTTTGATTTTCCACTCTCACTACCTAAATATCTTTGTTCCT
>DAOOSE010000195.1:0-2350 GCA_035389625.1 bacterium | reverse complement strand
TCCGAAGGGTGATAAGACAGGTGAGCCGCTTCGCATCGGCATCACTCATGTGCACCATTTTTATACAAAACGTAATTTATGGGTGTTAGCAGCTTTGTGGCAACGATTTACAAATTACCCCATGGGCAAGTTAGCAATTACTTCAGTACTAATCAAAACAGCGAGCCTTTTGCATAATATTGGATTCAAGAACGGTAAAATTAACCTTGCAGGAGCATTGCCAAACGCTCTTTTCATCCCTTCAAACATAGCAGAAAGAAATATTTTTGAATTGGTTCAAGGAAAGGTTGATGACTTCATCCGCGCCAACCTTCATAGAATTCAAAGCAGACAAATAATATCAACTCTTTCATTGAGCGCGGAAAATCAAAATAGCAATATTTATAGTAGCGCCGATTACATTTTCATCGATCCGCCATTCGGATCAAACTTATTCTATTCAGAATTGAGCTTTATCTGGGAAGCCTGGCTGGGTGTAATGACAAACAACAAGTCCGAGGCCATTGAAAGCCATAGCCAAAACAAGACACTTGATGATTACCGTATCTTGATGACTTTTTGTTTCAGGCAAGCATACCGATTCTTGAGGCCAGGCCGTTGGATGACTGTGGAATTCTCAAATACAGGGGCTGCGGTATGGAATAGTATACAGACGGCACTTTCTGATGCTGGTTTTGTTGTTGGCAATGTGGCCGCCCTACACAAGGGACAAGGGACTTTTAATTCTCAAACCAATCCTACTTCTGTAAAGCAAGATCTCGTCATTTCCGCCTATAAGCCAAATGGCGGTTTTGAAGAGCGGTTCCAAAGAGAAGCCAGCACCGAGGAAGGTGTCTGGGATTTTGTCCGCACGCACCTCAAATATCTGCCTGTCGTCAAACGTGGAGCCAGCGCTTCGAATCTGATGGCTGTCGCAGAACGCGATCCTCGCATTCTGTATGATCAAATGGTAGCCTACTATGTTCGTAAAGGTTACCCGGTGCCGCTCAACAGTGCGGAATTTCAGGAAGGACTTTCTCAGAGATTTTCGTATCGAGATGGTATGTATTTTCTACCTGATCAGGCAGCGGAATACGATAGGAAGAAGCTGACTTCCGATGGTATGGAGCAGATGTCGCTTTTTGTTTCCGATGAATCCACTGCTATTGCTTGGCTACGGCAATTTTTAAAAGATAAACCACAAACATTTCAGGATATTCATCCGCATTTCATCAAGGAGCTTGGCGGCTGGCAGAAATATGAAAAACCACTGGAGCTTTCTGAGCTTCTGGGTCAGAATTTCTTTTGCTACGACGGTAAAGGTGATGTGCCCAGCCAGATTCACAGTTATCTTTCGACGAATTTTAAAGAGCTTCGCAACTTGCCAAAGGATGACGCCGACCTTCGAGCAAAAGCAAAAGATCGCTGGTATGTTCCTGATCCGAACAAAGCAGGCGACCTGGAGAAACTGCGTGAGCGGGCCTTGCTGCGTGAATTTGAAGATTACAGGACGACCAGCCAGAAGCGTTTGAAAATATTTCGCCTTGAAGCTGTTCGCGCCGGATTCAAGAAGGCATGGCAAGAGCGCGACTATGCCACGATCATCACCGTGGCCCGCAAGGTTCCGGAAAACGTCCTCCAGGAAGACCCGAAGCTCCTCATGTGGTATGATCAGGCGCTGACGAGATCAGGTGAAGAATCATAGTAATCATTAAAGGAGCAGAGATATGATAACAAAATGGACGTTATCAAATTTCAAATCTGTAAGTAAGGAAACGGAGCTATCTTTTGCTCCACTTACCCTGTTTGCTGGACCAAACAGCAGCGGGAAAAGTACAATTCTTCAATCACTGCTGCTTGTGAGCCAAACCTTGGCACATAAGGTCAGCAGCCGTTCCGTAGTGCTTAACGGATTAATTACACGACTTGGTCAATTTGATGATCTCAAGTCTCATGAAAGCGATTACGATGAGATAACAATCGGATGGGAGTGCCGACCTCTCGAAGGTTCGCAAGCGTCAACCTTGGAGAATTCACGCTTGCCAAGTCATTTTATGATTTATGGAAGGCATAATGATGCCATTAAGGCGATTACCTGTAAATTGTCATTCGACGCAAATCCAGGCAGTCCGGATCGTGAGCTATACCAACTTCAACCTCGGCTTTTTTTGTTTACGATCTCTGCCGTGGTTAATTCCGATGATAATGCAGATCGACGCCATGAATTAACGGTTTCAAGGTCTTCGGCTGAATCAACTAAAATTGATAATCTTAATGCTGAAGTTCCAAATGATGTGGCACGCGCCAGTTTGGAATTTAATGTAGACATTGATAATGATTCCTTAGTGGAATTGCGTGAAGAGTTTAAAAC
>DAOOSE010000194.1:0-2391 GCA_035389625.1 bacterium | reverse complement strand
AAGTTTTGCCAAAACGCATCTTGCAGTTCCAGAGGAAGTGCGGCGGCTTGTTGTGGTTATCTTTCTCACTACGCCAACTGGTAAAGTAGGCCGCCGTCTTATCAACTCCCTCTTCTTGCTCTGGCCGCATCTTGAAATCCAGCGATCGGTTTTCCTCATTCAATTGGCCAGTCCGTACAGCAATGATCGCCGCCTTTAATTGCTCCACCGTACATTGATACCACTCACCGCCTGCATTTTTTACACCATTGATACGCAGCATTCGGTGTACATCATGATCTGTGAAAACTGTTCCATCGCTGCGCATCGCAGGTTCTTCAAAAACGATTTTATACGGCGGCTGCCCAGGCCGTATTGTCGGGTACTGCTGGGCTACACGGCTCTGAGCATCCAATGTAGTAAAGCCGACCTTAAGTAAACCTTTATATTGTGGATTAGTGTCTTCGTAAGCATAAACCGTGGGACGTGATTTTGGGCGCGGCGGGAAGAAATCGTTACTCATCGCTCTTCTCCATTGGACGAATCATTGACTCGATGAATGCGATCTCCAAATGTGTGAGTCCGTATCTCTTGTAGAGCTTTTCGTCTGTCCACGGCTTAGTGAAGTCTTGGATGGGAACGAAGGAGTATGCAATTGGTGCCATGTGCTGCGTAGTGGTTCTTAAGGCAACCAAGAAACGCACAAATTTCGTAGAGAGATAAGAAATCACGTTCTTTGCAGTTTCGATGCTGTTATCCTGTAAGACCATAACAATATAAGTATTTGAGCTGCATGAGCCGGGTTCACTAATTCTTGGTTTGCCGAGTATAGTGCTTCCCGGATTTCCTGCTTCAGGGATAATGATCTTGTATTTCTCTACATCTGCTTTATGCCGCGCAACATTCTTTTTGGAAATCCAGCATTCGCCATGTGCGATGTATACTTTGACGGGAAATTTCTCGCTTTGTTTAACTTTAATCGGATAGCTTGACTGACCGTCTGCAGTCTGGAGTGTCCCGTATTCATTATCAATCCAATCAACTTTTGTATGAAAACCAAAATATCTACCAGCATTCAGATGCTCAGATAAGGACGGTTCATTCTTACATTTTATCTTTTTCAGAATATGGACAGCCTTAGAACTTCGAATAAAGGTTTCCATATTATCTTCGAGCAAGGCCCTGGTATCCATGTAAACTTGTTCGCCATTGTGTTCATATATCTCGCAAAGCCCTTGATTATCCCTGTCCCACAAAAAATAGCAGACTCCGCCTTTAATCTCCACGCCCGGGAAACAGTCTGTTGCATCAGGGAAGTCATGGAGTACTCGGATGCGACTGTCGTTCAACATCTCGTTTCGAAAGCTATCAAGCGCCCTACCACCAACATACCACCGAGCTGGAATAATCATTGAGAGATAGCGAGGTTTTAGCTTCTTAGCTTGCAGAACAAAATGCTGATAAATCGGTATTGCACTGGCGCCATGTCCCCCATCGCTCAACTGGTAAGGTGGATTGCCGATAATGACATCGAATTTCATATTAAATATATCCTCCGAGTTTTCGGTATGTATGAAGGTGTATGCATGGGTTTCCAACTCAGCACCACGATCATAATTCTCCTCATTAGCGCCGCAATAAATGCACCTGCCGTCTTCCCAAACATGTTCAACACGTCCAAACTTGATGTTACCATCTGGAGTGTCAAAGGCTTCACAGATTGAATATTTGCCGTTTGCATTCTTGGAACAGTACAAACTGCGCCTTGACATTAAGGCAGTAAGCTCCGTAATCGCGAGTCCGAAGAGCTGATTCTTAAAAATATGGTTCAATCGTTGTTGACGGTCAGGGATTTTTTTTTCTAGTCCCTTATCGAGACGCTTAGCGATCTCGCGTAGAAACACACCTGACTTGCAGCCTGGATCAAGAAACCTAGCTTTCTCGTCACACCAAAGCTCTTCTGGAAGTAAGTCTAGAATCTGGTTCGCCAAATGCGGGGGTGTGAACACTTCATCGCTGCTTAGATTGGCAATACAGGAAAGCACATCTGGATTATAGCTGTTGTTGAACACGGGCAATCTCCAGAAAGTGAACAGGTATATACTCCTTTTCAGGAGTAGGGATAAACACATCCTCGCCAAGGTCAGAAAATAGTGGCAGTTCCTTCATTCCCTCGTGGTCGAGCAGGCTGTGAAACGTAAAGTCCCGCCGTTTAAGCATGCTCCCGTTGATTGGCGACCATTCAGAAAAGACAATAAAGCCAGGTTTCTCTCCAACCGTTTTAAGGGTTAGAGCATCACCCCAAACAATATTGCAGTCGAGGATGAAGCGGATCGTATCACGGCACTTATCCTTGACGTCGATTTTAAACAGCCGAGTATAACAAGCATCGAATATATAGAACAGCCTCAT
>DAOOSE010000193.1:0-2406 GCA_035389625.1 bacterium | reverse complement strand
CCTCGGCTCCTTTGCCGGTGATGAGGACGACATCGTTTTTGTGAGCTTCACGGATAGCTTTTTCTATAGCTACTTTGCGATCAAGTACCTTCCAGTAATTGCGGTTTAGCCGCCACTGGTGTTTCTTGCTTCCACCCCTGTGAATACCCTCGGCCACAGCTTCCATTATGCTTTCGGGATTTTCATCGTACGGATCTTCATCGGTAAAAATAACAAGGTCAGCATAGTGGCCGGCCAATGCACCCATTAGTGGGCGTTTAGATGGGTCTCTGCGGCCGGTTGCTCCAAGAACTGCTATCAAGCGCCCCCCTGTGTTGGACAAGCTATCCTTGACCGTCTCATAGACATTTTTGAGAGAGTCTGGGTTGTGTGCATAGTCGACAAGTACAGTAAAATCTTGGTCTTTCGAAACCTTAATTGGCTCCATTCGACCAGGTACGAGAACAATATTTTCAAGCCCTTTCTTGATGGTTTCTGGCTTGATCCCGAGGGCGATACCGACACAGAAGGTAGCGAGAGCGTTTTGAACATTGAAACGCCCGGGGATGTTGAGGTTTACGATTGATTGACCATTATCATAGGCGGTGGTAAAGGTGACCCCGCCGGCGCTCGTTAATATTTTTCTGGCCACAGCGCCGTGTTCGATGGGTTGCTTGATTGAATACAAGAAGTGCTCAGCTGCCGGCAAAGTGTTAAATTTCTCAAAATTTTGATCATCTGCATTGATGACAAACTTAGCTTGGGGATTATCCTTAAAAAGTTTAAGCTTTGCACTGAGATAGTCGTTCATATCTTTGTGGTATTCCATGTGCTCTTTGGTGAGATTGGTGAACACAAGTGTGTCAAATTTGATGCCATATATCCGGTTTTGATCCACTGCCTGAGAGCTCGTCTCTAAGACCACATATTTGCAACTTTCCCTGGCAGCTTTTCTCAAGAATTTTTGGATTACGCCGGCCGGAGGGGTCGTTACCCAACGAGACTTTGTCTTGTGAGGAGTGATTACATCGCCGATCTTGGTATTTATCGTCGTTTCCATGGCATTTTTAATTCCAGCGGCGTCAAGAATACTTGCAATCATATTACAAACGGTCGTTTTGCCTTTTGTGCCGGTCACACCAATAATTTTCACCTTGGATGCCGGGTAGCCGTTGGTAAAAGCAGAAAGAGAAGCCTCAATTTTGTGAAACTTATTCTTCGTTTGTTGAGAAGCGATTTTTGAGATAAATTTTTTCATTAATGACGGCGCAATTTCTCTGCTATTTTAAATAGTTGGTACTGCACGGGCTTGCATGTTAGGTCGTAGCTTCCAAGGATGGATATTTCTTTTCCCCCAAAGCGCTTTTTGAACTGGGTCACCCCTGCCCAGGGATGTTTCGGGTCATCGTTTGGGGCAATGCCGAAGAAATCATATTCGGTAAACCCTTTTGCTTTCATCTCCTTAATAATCTGCCAGTGAAGCGCATAGGTGGGCATAAACTGTTTATGTGCGTCGCTGGAGGCCCCAAAGAGGTAAATTGCCTTCTTGCCGGAAAAAACAATGATTGCTGAACACAACACCTTCTGGTTGCCCTCTTCTAAATTGTCTAAACATTGCGAAAGCCTATTATCATCTAAGTTCAGGCATGTCTCGCTGGAGATGCTCGCCTGATAAATCTCAACATAGCCCAATTTGCTTAGGATTTCAACGAGGTTTTCGAAGTAGCTCTTACTGCGGTAAGTAATGCGATGACGCTTGCCGGTTTGCTGATAAAGAGCGTAAAAATTATCGACAAGGCGTTTTTCTGTTCCGGAAGTTATTTTAATATTATTTCTTTCGGCTACGCGGATGTTATATCGGCCCTTCTGTGACATCTGTGCCAGGAGATCTGTCTCACTTTGCTTCAAATCCAGGACAAGTGTGTGCTCGGGCTGCATCTCTTCGAAAGCACGGCGAAAGCCGTGAACTATTTGGTATTTGGTATTTGGTATTTGGGTTGGGACAGATGGAATATCAAGCTCTAATCGGTAAAAAATGGCGTTTTGTTCCAGCGCCAGCTTTCTGATTTTCTCAATAAATTCTTGGTACTTGGTACGTGGTACTTGGAACTCCTGAACCATTGGCGAATAGAGCATCGAGTAGCCGAGTGTCAAAGCTTTTTTGAGCACAAGGATGCCATCAACCCAAAAAGAGGCTTGATAGCCGGACTTGAGCTTAAACTCCTCCCACGCCTGGGATTGAAAGAGATTTGTCATAAGACGATTATAGCATGGAAAAGGGCGAGAGTGTGAGAGGAGTAAGTGTGAAAGTAATAAAGGACCGCAAGAATCAAATTCTCAACTGCCCGCTTTTGCTTTGGCTACCTTTTTGATGCACTGGTTCAGATAGATCCCGTACACATTGCTAGATTGGAATAGCAATGAAAA
>DAOOSE010000192.1:0-2416 GCA_035389625.1 bacterium | reverse complement strand
AAAAGGAATGACCATCACTGAATTACGGCCACAATAGGGATGTTCATAAGTACTGAAAACTATTGATTGACAAATAGTTAAAACTCATTATATTTAAGAAAAAACCCCGAAAAAGCCCGGAAAAGCTATAAATCGGGGTAATTCTTAAAAAATTCTATGAGAAAAATACGAAGAATTTACGAGAGTACCCAAGAAATTAACTTCATCTCTCCGCAAAAAGAATTTTTCCTTTACTGGAACTCTTTCAGGAAATCAGAATTAGGTCGTATTCATCAGGCTGTCCCATGGCATGAACTTGCCAGGAAGCTGAAAATCAGGGAGTGCAGAATGGGTCCCGATAGAATATTCGCACCTCAGGGGATGCTTGCTTTAATGTTTCTTAAGAGTTATGTAGGTTGCTCGGATCGTAAACTGATCAGCCATCTTAATGGGAACATTGATTTCCAGATGTTTTGTGGTATTTTTTTGGGGCCAGAGCGAATAAGCAATTATAAGATCGTCAGTGAAATACGCTGCGGGCTTGCCCGGTCTCTTGATATTAAATCTCTTCAGCAGGTACTGGCAGAAAGTTGGAAGCCTTATCTTACAGATACCAATATCATGATGGAGGATGCAACTTGCTATGAAACATCAATGCGTTATCCGACTGATGTGAAACTTTTGTGGGAATGCACTGAATGGGTATATAAACAACTGAAACTTGTCTGCAAATATTTAAAGATCAGGATGCCCCGTAACAAGTATGATGATCAGTGGGATAAATACAATAATTATAGCCATAAGCGTAGGAAGACCTATAAAGAAACTAACAAGAGGATCCGGAGTCTTTTATACTTGTTGGAGAAGATTACCCGGCAACTCATTGATCTTCAGGAGCAGCATCAGTCAAGATTAAAGCTTCCGGATAAATATTACTCAAGGCTTAAGATAGTCAGGAAAGTTTTAAAGCAACAGCAGCAGATTTTTCAATCCGGCAAAAGTGTTCCGGATCGCATTGTGAGCATATCAAAATCATATATACGGCCTATTGTCAGAGGCAAGGAAGTGAAGACAGTAGAGTATGGCGCCAAAGTAAATATGATACAATTTGATGGTATTAACTTTATTGAGCACTTAAGCTTCAATGCTTTTAATGAAGGGACAAGGCTAATCCAATCGATCCGATATGGCAGGAGCCTTTTTGGCCAGATCACTCATATATCCGCCGATGACATTTATGCTACCAACAAGAATCGAAAATACAGCACCAGGGCAAGGATAGTCTCCAACTTCAAGCGAAAAGGACGAGCTGGGAAATATGAGGATCAAAGAAAGATAATCAGTCGAGAGCTCAGAAAAGAAAGAACTATACGCATGGAGGGCAGCTTTGGAACTGAAAAGGAACACTACGGTCTTCAGAGAATTAAAGCCAGGACAGATAAAACGGAAATACTGTGGATCTTCTTTGGGGTGCACACTGCAAATGCTGTCAGAATCGCAAAACGGCTGGCCGTCTCAAAGGCTGAACATCAAGCAGCATAGTGTAAATGATCTCAATTAGATGACCATATGGGATTATTTTGCCCAATAATAACCAAATGACAGAAAATCGCTGGTCAAATGGACTTGCCGACCAAACTGATCAGTCTCTGCCAATTCAAACTGACCACCCTAGGCCGAAGTAGCTAACCAGTCACTTTTCCTTTTCTTCAAATCAATCATTTTGCTGTCTGATAGTCTTATTTCAAAGATACATTTATTTTAATCCAATTCAACTGTCTGTTTCCTTTTGCCAGATAGCAGTTCCCTCAATGAAGGTCCTGTCAGATCAATGCGATGCGTATTGTTAACGATACGATCGAGGATGGCATCGGCTACCGTTTGCTCACCAATTATGGTATGCCAATCGGATACGGGGTACTGGGATGTGATAATGGTTGAGCGTTTGCCATGGCGATCTTCGATGATTTCCATCAAAGTGGAACGTGTAATATTGTCAAAGGGTTGCAGCCCAAAGTCATCGAGGATTAACAGATCATGCTTCTCGATCCTGGAGATTTCTTTAAGATAGGATCCGTCCGATTTCCCCATTTTCAGTCGTGACATCAATTTGCCGGTATTGCCGTATATCACCCGGTAACCCATCGTGCACGCCTGGTTCCCGAGAGCAGAGGCAATGTAGCTTTTACCAACCCCCGTGCTGCCTGTGATGAGGATGTTTTCCGCTTTGTCGATAAAGCCACATTCCGCCAGGCGCATTACCAGATTTTTATCCAGGTTGCGGTCCAGGTTGAAGAGGATTTGTTCCATGTTAGCCATGTAGCGGAACCTGGCTGACCTTAGCCGTCTTTCAATGCGTCTGTTGTTCCGATCATCCCACTCGGCATCAATGAGTAATGATACCATTTGATCATTGGTAAGCGCTGAGCTTTGGTCA
>DAOOSE010000191.1:0-2419 GCA_035389625.1 bacterium | reverse complement strand
GTTAGCCCGGCATGAGGGGCTATTTGTCGGCATGAGCAGCGGTGCCGCTATGAAGGCCGCTCTAGATGAAGCTTCAGATCTTGGGAGTGGTAAAATTGTCGTGCTGCTGCCTGATCGGGGAGACAGATATTTGACTACTTGTCTTTATGGTAGGCCTTCTTAATAAGGCTCTTATGGCCTCAGGGGACGGTTCTCTATTAGTCATAATATTCGTAAAAATATAGCAAAGAAATGACTGGGGCTGTATAATTATGCTATGCCAAGACCTCCTCGCCTATTGCTTTCTCAAAGTTATTACCATGTGATGACTCGAGGAAACAACCGTCATTCAGTTTTTGAGTTCGCCGATGATTACTACTACTATCTTGACCTTATTGGCAAGTATAAAGGAGAACACCCTTTTGATCTCTTTCACTATTGCCTGATGCCCAACCATACCCATTTTCTCGTCAAAACCAACAAAGCAACAGATTTTTCGACGTTTATGAAGCGACTGAACCTGGCTTACTTTCATTATTACCGAAAGCAGTATGACTGGATTGGTCACTTTTGGCAGGATCGGTTCAAGAGCCAATTTGTTGGAAAGGACTCCTACTTTATTCAATGTGGTAAATACATCGAACTCAATCCAGTAAGAGCAGGTATGGCAAATGCTCCAGAAGAATATCAATACTCAAGTTATCGGTATTACTCTCAAGGCCAGAAAAACTCTTTGATTAGCCGCGATATCTTTTACGATGAAATGGGAAACGATGAAAAAGAACGTCAAGAGAATTACCGAAAAATAACTATTGATGATATAGTAGTATCAAATTACCTAAAGCCGGTTTGGGGATCAGACCACCAGCGATATAACGAAACAAAGAAGATAAAGAACCACTTGGGAAGAAGTTACTAAAAACAAGTTCAAAAGAGAACCGTCCCCCATATCTGCAGCATCGGCCTAATCGGCCATATCATTGACCAGAAGCGCCTAAAGGCCGACCTCTACCGCCACCCACAGATGACATTGCTTGCATATCGTCTGATTTAGAGTAACAATCTGTCATCCCAGACTGTGGTTTGAGATTTGGGATCCATAGAGATAGTGATCTATAACTATTGCCGTGAATCCTGAATCAAGTTCAGGATGACGCGGAAAATATTAAGCGATTTGTGCTATTCACATAAGCAATTCACTAGGTCCTGGCTTTTTTTGTGTCTTTTAGATAGTCTCTGATGTAGAGGAGGGATGGCAATGCGTATCTATATCCGAAGGCGGAAAGTGGGCATTCGCCTTGATCCAGACGCTCCCAGGCTTCAGCGAATGTCGCCTGACGACCGCGAGTGGTTCAAGCGGATGCGCGAACTCGAGAAGCAGGGAGGGCGACCCTCACGGAGGAAGATGCGTCGTCCGTTCACTATCTGAGCTGGCGGGGGCGGCAGTTCGCCCCCGCACTCTACGGTGGAAAAGATTACCGCATTGTGTTTATAGGGGACGGTTCTCTTTTAGCTACGACATTCGTAAAACATAGCAAAGAAATGACTGGGGCTGTATAATTATACTATGTGGTGAAAGGGGACGTTTCTCAATACGAAGCTACATTTGCGGTAAAGGAACAAACGATCAGTTCACCCAAGTCTTCGGAGATATTCCTCAATTAATTACCACATTACGATAAGGTGCCATGGAACCAAAATATAATTTAGACAAAATTAAATATGGAACGGATGAGCCAACGTGGTATCGAGCGATTGGCTTATATAAGAAGAATAAAGTCAAACAATTCGAGGAACTAGCTGATGGTTTTAGCGCTGTCGTGAAGGGAACATCGGATTATCAAGTCTTTGTTTCAGCTAAGCATTACGATCATGGCTCCTGCGAGTGCTATCTCGGTCAAAACGATACATTATGCAAACACATGGTAGCAGTTGCGATGTATGCCGTAAAACGTGGCTCTGAGATTTCGCGGGAGGAGGAAACGCAAAATAACGTGGCTTCCTTTAGCGGTAGAATTGAAAAACTCTCCGAAGCGGAGCTTGAGGTTGTCAAGCGCGATTTCCTTGAAGCATTACGACACATAAAGGCCTACACCGGACCGTCGAAACATTGGTTTGCCTATCAGAATTCGCTTGACGAGGGTTGCAATCGGATGGCTAATACTGTCTCAAAATTGCCTGCCAGCCCAGAATCAGCAGAACTACTCGTTAATTTATTGTTACAATTGGATAAAAAATTGGTGCGAGGTGGGGTTGACGACTCAGATGGAACTGTCGGAAACTTTATTGCCGATTCGGCAGCAGTTCTTGAAAAATTTGTGGAGGCGGATTCGGAATGCGTCAAAGCATTCACCAAATTACGCGATATCGAAACCTGTTTTGGTTGGGAAGAACCACTTGTCAAATTGTATGATGAAACACTTAGTAAACGGGGGTAGCA
>DAOOSE010000190.1:0-2428 GCA_035389625.1 bacterium | reverse complement strand
AACAGAAGCACGGCATCGGCATCCTCAAGAACAAACAGCAGCTCGTCGAGGCGCTGATCCGCCAGGCGACCGAGGAAACGTTGAGGAAGTGGATTTTCCAGCAGATCAGGTCGTGATCATGCTTGAATCATTTGGTGCGGGATTGTTTGAAGGCAGTTCGTAACATCTGACATCGTTAAGAAAGTAAACTTTTAGCTGTTTTCCGTTTTATTTGAAGCTGCCTCAGCCTTTTCAAAGGCGAGGACATCCTGTTCCTCAGCTTCAACATTAAATTCGACTCTACTTTGAAGGATGATTTCCTCTACAACATTCGATCCTTTTCCCGACCCGAGAACGTTTTCGAAAATGTCCATTAGTCGAGGTATGTTAATAATCTCTTCAACGGACTCGATATATTTTTTCACAATCGCTTTTATTTGGTATTTAGCCTCTGCTTGGACTTCAATTTTTTTCAGAATCTCATCGCTAGACTCATCTGTTTTCACAACAAATGTGATTGGGTATCTTTGAACCTTGTCAATGTCCAAAAAATATTTTCCTGCATCAACAGTCTCTGTGACTTGAAAAAATCGTCCGAGCGGACGCATAACAAAGTCTATTCCGCCATCATTGGCATTTGTTCTCCCAGTTTTATATAGGACAAGTGACTCCTCAATTAACTCTTCAGGTGACCATCCCCAGTATATACGCTGATCTGCGTAATACTGCTTAAGTACGGCGAAACTGGCAATTTCAAATATCCTTGCATCCACGTTTGGCCTGAACAGACCTTTTATGAAATCGATGGCCTTCTCTGGAGATTTTTCTTGAATATCAATAATCTCCTGACAGTAGTCCATAAATTCCGAAAAAGCACTTTGCCTCGCAGCCATATAGGCTTCAATAATTTCCTTGATGGCGACAGCAAGATTTATCTTTTTCCCATTTATCTCTGTGAGAATGAGTTTTTCATTTATCCAATATTTGTTGCTTTCTACATCTCTGATTATCGGAAGATGCTCACAGGAAGGAAAATATTTTCTAAACTCTTCATTGAGGCGATGATTCAAAGCATGGTTTTGCAATTTACTGCCAAACGGCAGCTCTCTTTGGCGGCGGAAGAGATCACTAAACTTTGCACCCTCGTAATCTGCGTAGCCACCGTTTGTATTAAATCCACCGTTAATATAATCCTCAACCAAGACGTAAATAGCGTAATGATTTGCAAACCCTGCGCGAGACTTAGAGCCACGATTAGCAGCCTTAGTCTTGATGTTAAGATATTGAATTATTTCGCAGCTTTTCAGAAGAAATCTACCGCTGTCGCCGGAATGGCGATTGAGGATCTCAATAATTTTGTCCGTGAATTCGTGATTAACAATTGACATTGAAAAGATCCCCCATCTCTACATCACACTGCTTTGCGCCGCGCCCATTTTTGATTGTTGTGTTTTTCGTCACTGACGACAGTTTTTCTCCCCGATACTCCCTGTGGTCCAAAACACGCCGCAAGCCAATTTTAACGTATTCTTCTTGCGACTCTATGCTGATGCTTTTTCGGCCCAGCTTTTTAGCAACTGCTGCGGTTGTGAAGGTGCCGGAAAAAGGATCAAGGACGGTATCGCCTTTACTGCTGCTGGCTAGAATTATTCTTTCAAGTAATGCTTCCGGCTTTTGAGAAGGGTGCTCTTCATACTCATCCATTCGATATCGCACTCTTGGGAATTCCCAAACGTTCCCAGGGACTTTTTTAGTATTATATGGCTTGGGAACGTCTCCGCGATAATCTATTAAATTACGTTTTGCTCCAGTCTTCGCTTCGACAAGAATTTCATCAGCATTAAAGCAATAGGACTTCGGGTCTTTCACACAATGCAAAATGGGCTCATACAGAGAGCCATAGTATTTTTTTGCCTGCACTCCGGAACTATCATAAGACCAAACAATTCGGCTAAGAATTGAAAGCTTTCTTCTTACATAAAGATCAAAATATGGCATCGCCTGAGTGCTGGTCATCAAGTACATGGTGCCGGACGGCTTAAGGATTCTAATACATTCATCGATCCACTTGTATGACCACTCTGCATATTCAACATCTGAAGGCCAACGATCTTCGAACTGAGAGAATTTTTTACCGATGTTGTATGGAGGATCAACGAAAATCAAATCAATAGATTCACTTGGTATTGACGACTTCAGTACGTCTAAGGCGTCACCATGGTAAATTGTATGGCCGTTGCTGTCTTGAAATTTTTGGTTCATTTTATATTTGCCCCCATCTTTTGTTCTGGGCTTTTAGAATGATCGTCCATCCATGCATCAATTTTCTCCCTATCAAACCGCCACTGGGTTCCGATCTTGGAACCGGGCAGCTCGCCTTTCTGGGCCATCTGGTAGAGCTTGCTGCGGCTCATCTTCAGATAGCCGGAAAGCTCCTCGATGGTCAGCC
>DAOOSE010000189.1:0-2438 GCA_035389625.1 bacterium | reverse complement strand
TTTTGGGAATAAATTTAGATAGTGAATAATACCGTCTTTCCCCTCTGTCATCCTCGGGCTTGACCCGAGGATCCAGGAGCGATTTACTAATCCATTTACATGTGAAAGATAGGGGGAAAGAAGTGGTCAAAATGCAAACAACGTTACAATTCAGAAGATCGCCGGAAAATGATTTAATTTATACGGAAATATTTTGTGCAGGAATAAAGTATGCTGAGTTTGCCTTTGGTGAAAAAAGCGAAAAAACAGAAAAGATTAAAAAAATTTTTAAAGAAATAATGGATAAGGCTGTAAAATTTGCGCTTGAAAAGGAAAAATTCAATAAGGCTTTCGAAGATGCCAAGAATAAACTACTAGAAGAATCGAAAAAAGGAGTTGGTGCTCTTGGTACACATGAGATAGCGGGTGAAATTGAGGATTTCCTAACGCAAGGAAAGGGATTGCTGGACCTTTTCGCGAAGCAGTTGTTAAAAGAACTCTTCGGGTTTGATGGGAAATGGGACTGCTCGAAAATAGTTATTCTCTTAAAAAATAAGGAAGAAATAGATCAGGAAGTCGTCAGCGAAATTGATCGAGTGCTTAAGGAGGATTGGGATTTGTGGCTTAAAGGATTTGTTGACGATCGAAATCTCCATCACGAACAGAACTTTGGACTCTCTACTATGTTTATAACACCAGCGGGTCCGACAATCATTCTAACAAGGAAGAACGGAGCAAAGGTTTCCAAAATTAAAGAATATATTGAGATCAATTATGCAAATTTATTTGGGCTAGTTAAAGATTTAATATATTTGAGTTTTTGTGCGATTTATCCTGGTCTAAAAGGCATCAGGTTAAACAAAGAATACTTTTTACCAGAGGGGACATAATGGAGCAAAACAAGTAACTGGATCCCGGATCAAGTCCGGGATGACAACGCAACTAGAGGGAAAATTGAACATGCAAACCAAACTAACTGAATTCACAACCAACCTTGACTCGAAAGCGGTGGAGATAGTCGAAAAACTAGCGGGAGTGATAGCGTCCGTTGACAGTCAGCTGACTAGCGATATTAAGTGGCGGCAGTTGACCTTTGCGCTCGAGGGCGACTATCACCACTGGATCTGTGCCATTGCCGTGACCAAGAAGTCGGTTAACTTGGTTTTCCATTTTGGCGGGTTGTTGGATGACCCGGACAAGGTATTGATTGCCGGCACCAGCAAATTTCCGGAAGCTCTAGTTCCAATCAACAAGCGTCCCCGAATCCCAGAATTTACATACTGGGACTAATAAGATTATAAAAAGTATGGAGGAGAACAATGGAGGAGAATAAAAACGAGCAAGCAGTTCAGCCGCAGACAAAAAAGCCGACGCTTTGGATAGTATTGGCAGTTATTGTAGTTTTGCTAATAGCCGGTGGCGGTTATCGACACCTTAAAAACAGAGACAACGCCAAGACAACAGATGCCGGCACCACATCCGGTTCTAAGACAAGCGAGAAGACGAACAGCGCAACTGCCGACACTACTCCGGCCAAAACCTGGCAGGATGGCGGGGTAGCGATTGCCGGGAAATATGCCGATTCGGAGATCGTGGACTTGGGTAATGGGCAGTACCGAATGTACTATTCCGCCGAGCCGGAGATTCCAAATTTCAAGGCCCAAGTCTATTCAGCCGTCTCTACCGATGGCATCACCTGGACCGAAGAAGGCGAGCTCAAGCAGAATGCAACTTTTCCCGATCTGGTTAAACTTCCAGATGGCCGCTGGCGGATGTATTTTCAGAATAATCGGGTAATTAAGAGCGCCGTATCAGCAGACGGCCGAAGCTTTACCGATGAGTCCGGTGTGAGAATCGACAAAACCGAAACCGGCTATACGCTTGATTCGGTTGGCTCCCAAAGCACTATCCAGCTTTCGGATGGGACGTATCTGATGGTCTACTCCGGTACCGAGGAGGGGAAGAAATATCACGAAAATGTGCCCAATAACAAGATTGCCAATTTCTTTTTTGCTACCTCTGCCGATGGTCTCACCTGGCAGAAGCAAGGGTTGGCCGTCAATAGCCAAAACTCCACTCTTGAGGGATTTGTTGATGGCGCAGAGCTGGTGAACTTCGATGGTTCGACTTCGCTTACCACAGGTGAGGAAATCCGGCTCTACTTTTGGGGGTATCGCGGAATTTATTATGTATCTACGAAAACGGTACTTTTTCGACTAAACCCGTGCTTGAATTTGCTGGAAATGTTGACTCAAAGGCCATGTACTCACCCAATCCGCCCAGCGACCCTGGTATCATCAAGATGGGAGACCGATGGTATATGTCATACGGCCAGCACACAAAAGGTATCTACTATGCCGAATTAAAATAATCACGACGCGCAAACAGTCGTTCTGCATTGAAACGCCCGCCGCGCCCGGGTCGGGCGGGCGGGCGCGGGTTAAACCCTCCCCCCGAAG
>DAOOSE010000188.1:0-2442 GCA_035389625.1 bacterium | reverse complement strand
GTTGCGTTCAGCCTTACGCGAAGACCCCGACGTTGTTCTTGTCGGTGAGATGCGCGACCTGGAGACTATCGAGGCCGCACTGACTTTGGCAGAGACCGGCCACCTCGTTTTCACCACCCTCCATACTAATTCAGCCGCACAGACTGCCGACCGCATTATTAACGTTTTCCCTCCACATCTCCAGCAGCAAATCTCCAGCCAATTTGCGTCTTCCTTGCTTGGGGTAGTTTCGCAAAGACTTATTCCCAAGGTGGGTGGAGGGCGTGTTTTAGCTGCCGAAATCATGATTGCAAACAGCGCAATCAAGAGCCTTATTCGTGAAGGAAAGAATTATCAAATACCAAACGTCATCCAGACATCCGCTGCCGAGGGAATGATTAGTCTTGACAAGGTTTTAGCAGAATATGTCTCCCGTGGAGACATCACACTTGAAGATGCTCTGACTTATTGTCTTGACCCAAAGAGCTTTAAGATGATGGTTTACTAAGCAAATAATTGTTGAATTGCTTAATTGTTGAATTGCTGAGGAGGAATGGAAGAAAAGAGATATTTACAGCTAAGTGATCTTGAGTCGTATCGTATAGCTTTCGGTTTATCTAACTACGTTTGGGATATTGTAGTAAAATGGGATCATTTTTCGAAGGAGACAGTGGGTAAACAGTTTGTCCGTGCTGTTGATTCAAATTCCGCAAATATCGCCGAAGGGTTCGGAAGGTATACCAAAAAAGATAAAGTTAATTTTTACCGCTACAGTTACGGATCGATCAAAGAGTCACTGGATTGGAACGAAAAGGCAGGGATTCGAGGGTTAATATCAAAAAAGGATTACGAACATATTTACGGTGAATTGCAAAAGTTGCCCAAGGCGTTACACCAGCTGATCAAGTACGCGGACGAGAAGCTGGAAAATAACAATTTAACAATTTTGTTACAGCATATTGCAATTATAAATTAGTCTCAATATAATGTAGTTAATGATAACTACGCGAGGGGTATATGACTAGGTTTTTATACAAAGCCAAAAACAACAAAGGTGAGATCGTTACTGGCACAGTAAAAGCTCAAAACGAAGCTGAGGCGGAAAAGGCTTTGTTTGAGCATAATCTTGTTGCCAGCGAGATTATTCCCGAGCGACAGATTCCGGTGCTTAGTTTTTTGAAGGGTCGTATTTCTGTCAAGGAAAAGGCGATGTTTACGCGGCAGTTGTCGACCATGCTCTCTGCTGGTTTGTCCCTGACAAAGGCCATTACGATTCTAGCCAAGCAGACACAAAACGAACGCTTGCGGGAGATTTTTCTTGATATCTATCGCGACTTGCAGGAAGGTTTTACCTTTTCCTCCGCTCTATCCAAGCATCCGGAAGCATTTGACCGCGTCTATATTTCGGTCGTCAATTCCGGCGAGAGCACAGGCAAACTCGATGTAGTTCTGAATGAATTGGCAGGACAGCTTGAAAATGACAGCTCCTTCATCTCGAAGGTAAAGTCTGCCCTTTATTATCCCGCTTTCATTTTTGTTGCCATGATTGTTGCTGGTGGTGTGATGATGGTTTACGTCATCCCTAAACTTACTGAGGTATTTGAGCAATCAGGCAAAGAGTTGCCGATTGTGACCAGAATCATCATTGCTATTTCCGGATTTTTGCAGAGTTGGTGGTGGATAATTTTACTTCTTATCATCGGCGGATCCATCGCTTTTCGTTATTGGTCTATGACAGACAGCGGTTCCCGTACGATCAATCAAGTTCAGCTCAGGATCCCTTTTTTGAAAAAGGTTTACGAGGGGCTTTACATGTACCGCTTCACCCGGGTTATGTCCATGCTGATCGGCGCCGGAGTGCCTCTCCTTGACGCGCTTCGTATCGGTGCTTCGGTGATCGATAACGTCATCTATGAAGAGAGTCTTATGGTGGTGGCCAATCAGGTAGAGCGCGGCGTGGCATTCTCCAATCCGCTGCTCAAAGATCCTTTGTTTCCACCCATCATCGGCCACATGGTCTCGGTCGGCGAGGAGACCGGCGAGCTGGATAAGGTTTTGGGCAAAGTTGCATCGTATTACGAGGAATCGACCAACGATATTACCAAGGCAATATCATCTATTATCGAGCCGTTCGTGCTGATCATGGTTGGGCTTGCTGTGGCAGTATTGGTATTTGCAATTTACTTGCCGATTTATCAAGTCAATCAAGTTAGTTAAATAAGGAGGAGGGGATAAGAAAATAGCCACTTGTGTCATCCAGACCAATGTGGAGGGATCTGAAGATTTCTCCGCCCCCGACAATCATCGGGGAGCCTGCCTGCGGCTGGCAGGTCGAAATGACAAAATAAAGAAAATCCGTTTCTGCCTCGTCTGGTCGATCAGGAAGAAACTAAAGAATAGTCAATCGTCCAAACCTGTGTCCGTAGTCCAGACTTTAGTCTGTTGTAAGCAGCAAGCTAAAGC
>DAOOSE010000187.1:0-2473 GCA_035389625.1 bacterium | reverse complement strand
GTGAAAGGATGCAAACGATAGCGGAATGGCTTAAGCAAGAAGGAATGGAAAAAGGAATGGAAAAAGGTATGAAAGAAGGAATGGAAAAGGGATTAGCAAAAGGGATTATAAAAGGCAAAGAAGAAGGCCGGGAAGAACTTCTTTGGAAGTTGATCTCCAAAAAATTCCCACAAATCCCTTCAAGGTACTACGAAAAGCTGAAAGCGCTCACGATAGACCAACTCGATACCTTGGGCTTGGACCTGATAGATATGCGGAGCGAGGAGGAGCTGAAAAGGCATCTTCCGATGTGAGACGTTTTGGGGGTCAAACTGAGTGCGCCTTGTGAACGCCGTTTGGAGTGTTTGCTAACGCCCAGGGATCGCCAACTTTTAAGTTTGCGAATTTTCTGTGAAGTCGTAAAACCACTTACCCCGCAATAACTTCTTACGGGCTTCGCGGCGTAAGCGCCCCTTCGGTTCGCGACGGCGCGATACGCTTTTGTACATTTTTAAAAAAACAGGAAGTTCAAAGTGACTTGAGCGTTGCTCAAGTCACTTTGAAGAGTAATAAAAACCAGGAGGTGTTACTCGAGCGCAAGAGGTCATAAGATAATAGACGTTCACAACCCAAGTCATTATATTGGACAAAACAGGGATTATTGAGTATAATAATGTGGCGGCTACTTTGATTTCTACCCTTGTGATTATTCAAGGCGGTATTAGTGTATTAAGAAACCTTGGCGGTTTTAGGTTGTGAGTTGAACGACAAAAACCATGAGAAAAATAAGGAGAAAATATGTTCAAATGTAATAGTAGTGAAGATATAAAAATTCACACTCAACATAGATTAGGTAGTCAGGAAGAGCAACCTTTGCTTTTTTCGTGAGTACACCTAATCTTACGTTATGCATAACAACCAACAATCGAGTGTCTCGGGATCCTGAAAAAATGAAACAGATTTCAGTAGATAATGCAGCTCAGATCATAGGCGTTTCATCAGCGACGATAAGAAACTGGGTCAAGGCCGGGTATATAAACCCTAGCTCAACGCGTCCGCTGTCATTCTTGGAGGAATCGGTACTAAACCTAAAAAAACAAATCGGCTCCGAAACATTTAGCAGACTAACAAAACGCGCAAATAAAGCGGCCGCTTCTAACAATTTCTTCCCCGAAGAGTACGCAACTAATGCCGCTTTACTTTCGCACATTACTAAGATATCCGAATACATCAAAGAAGAAGAACTTGATATTGAGATGGTCATGTTTTTGGCTGCACTTCACCTTTTGGCGGACAAAGGTGATGTTGTGTTTCCAAGAGGTAGTGATAGACTCTTTGACTTGAACAACCGTACTTCTTGGCGAAGACAGTGTGTTAAAGAAAGTATGTTTGGGTGGATGGCTTCCCTAGATGTTGGAAAATCAACAAAAAGCTACCACCGCCTAACAAAATTGTTTTTTCCACACGAAGAAGAAGATTACTTAGGATTGCTTTACCAAAGCGTGTCGAGTGAAGGATGCAAATCTGAGCAAGGCTCATATTTTACACCCACTAAATTGGTTAGGGATTCGCTCGCGCATATCGCGACGCCTGTGAAAACATTTCTTGATCCATGTTGTGGTACTGGCAAGTTTCTAATCCATGCAGCACAAACATTTTCTTTAGAGCCTGAAAATGTTCTTGGCTTCGATAAAGATCGTATCGCTATACGGGTAGCCAAGGTCAACCTGTTTCTAGCATTTAGCGATCGAGAATTCGTACCAAGAATTTACCAGATGGATTCTCTTTCCGAGCTTGCAACGGGAGAGATTTTTTGCGAGACAAACGACCTTTTAAGCTCCATTGATGTAATCGCTACCAATCCTCCTTGGGGTGCTTATAAGAATACTATTGCAAAAGGCCGCCTAACCGGAGCTATCAGGTCGGGTGAAACATTCTCATTGTTCCTTGAAAAGTCAATCCGTCTATTACGAGAAGGTGGGCAGCTTTCGTTTATTTTACCGGAATCAATTTTGAAAATCAGAGCACATTCTGATATAAGAGCTCTGCTATTGAACGAAACTACCATAACCACAATAGAGCTTCTTGGTAGACAATTCACTGGAGTTTTTACGCCTGTTATCCGTCTTGATGCAATCAAAAAACGACCGAATGACCAATGGTTGATTACGGTAAAACAAGACGGGACTTCCTATAATGTGTTGCAAAGTCGTTTTGGCAGAAATGGGAATGCTGCTTTCGATATTCAGATTAAGACGAACGAAGAGGATTTATTGGAGCGCATCTATTCAGTCGAACACTCGACTTTAGCCGGCAATGCAGAATGGGCACTCGGTATTGTTACAGGTAACAACAAGAGACACGTTCTCGATATTCCAAGTCCGGGAACGGAACCCGTTTTTCGAGGTTCAGACGTTTATCCGTTTTTTCTTGGTGAACCGAACTCGTATATTTGTTTTGTCCCGGAACAGTATCAACAGGTTGCTAACGAAAA
>DAOOSE010000186.1:0-2479 GCA_035389625.1 bacterium | reverse complement strand
TCTTTCTCGTCAAAATACCGCTTTAGATGAAGACTTTTCGAGAAAGCTGAGCTCAATTTCCGGTTTCCAAAACTATAAGCCTTCACAGTGGATGAACCGAGATCGACTAAAACCCTATCCATTTTTTTCGCCGGTGAGTTCGTCATATATCTTTTCGATTGATTTAATTACCGTCTTCCATTCGAAGGCTTTTACCCGCTCCAATCCCCCGCGCTTTAATTTAGCGGCCAGCACCGGATTATCGAGCACATTAATTATCTCCTTAGCCAACCGCTCGCTATCGCAGCTTGGTACCAAGATTCCATTCTTATTATTGGTAATAATGTCCTTAATCCCCCCGATCTTAGTCGCTACGACCGGAATTCCGGCAGCAAATGCCTCCAGTAATACAATCCCGAAGGTTTCAGAGAGTGAGGGAAAAGCAAAAACGCTCCAGTGATGCATGAAGTCGGCCGCATTCTCCTTCTTCCCCAAGAGAGCTACATGGCGCTCAAGCCGGAGCCTTGCAATCAAAAACTCGAGCTTCTCTCTATCCCGGCCCTCTCCAATAATTTCAAGGGTTGCCAAAGGAAATTTCTGCAAAATTATTGGCATTGCCTGAATCAAGTATTCGTGACCTTTTTTCCAATTCAGTGAGCCTATTGTACCGATGACCGGATGCCTATTGTTTTCCTTAATCTTCCCTGTCCCGCGAAGCCTAGGCGAAGTGGGATCGAACTTTTCTAACTCTATCCCATTGGGAACAGTAAATACCTTTGATTCTCTGGCGTATCTCTGACTTATAAGAAACCGTTTCACCTCATCCGAGACTGCAATTACAGTATGGGCCGCACTTAAAATTTGTTTGAGAAACCAGCGCTGGATCTTATCAGAAATAAAGCTCGGCAGCTTATAAGTAGCATCATAAAGGTGCTCAGTATAGACCTTAAAAACTGCTCTTGGTGAAGCAAAGAGACAGAAAAGTCCTGCCCTCGGTCCGTGCGAGTGGACTATCATCGGAGTAAAGGGAAAACCCTGCGCCTGAATTTGCTCAAGCTTTCGCTTCAATCGTAAAATCGCCACCCAATCAAACTTTGACCTCATCGGGATTGCCGTCACCTCGATTCCCTTAATCTCCTTCGTATGATTGGCAAGATAACCTGGGGGGCAGATCAAAAAAACCTGGAACTTTTCAGTGTTAATGTTTTTCAGCAAACCCAAAACATGCTTCGGTCCGCCGGTAAGCGAAGAATCCGCAATCACATGAACGATTTTTATTCGGTTGGAAGCATGTATCATGAAGTATGTATTATGCTCTTTGATTTTTTAATCAAACCATTGATCAGTTTATGGACAGTAATCGACCTCTGCATAATTTCATTATACTTCTCTTCTGATATAAATCCCAAATCTTTTGAAATTAACATCTGGTTTTGGAGCTCAGTAACCGAACCTAAAGCAATTGCATAAAATTGCAACTTATCCTTAAAAGAATTTCGGCTGAATCCCTCTGCTAAGTTAGAAGTGATTGAAACAACACAACGCCTCATCTGACTTACCAGGCCAAACAGCTCTTCTCTCGGAAAATCTCCGGTAGTTTTGTAAATCGACAAAACAAGTTGGTGCCCCTCTTTCCAGGCATTTAGATCAAAAAAGGTCTGGATTTTCCCCTCACCATAATTCATAATACCTACTTCATAATTCAGTATTGAGTTTCTCTATCGCTTTCTTTATTCTTTTCAAGCTTTCTTCCTTGCCAAGAGCCACCATTAGCTCGACGGGCGAGGGTGATTTCTCTTCTCCACTGAGCGCAACTCTTACAGGCCAGAAAACATCACCATTAGTCAGACCGTTCAATTGAACAATTTCCTCCAACATTTTCTGTAGTTCTTCGGATTTACCGAAAGCATTGGCTTCCAGCTGACTTGTTGACTTGTTGACTTGTTGCAATGCTTTCAGCGTCGTTTCTCTGTTCGATTTTCTAAAAATTAACATCTCGGCCGAATAGTCGATCTCTTTGCGCAGGCTTAATATATACTCCGCCGCTTCCTTGAGCGTCTTAAACCCACCCCGTCCGAGCAGTTCAAGCTCCCCCGTGGTCAACTCAGTAACCCCAAAATCCCCCAGATATTTTTTGTAATCTGTCCGTTGTCCGTTGTCTAAATGTCCGTCGTCCATATGTGACAAAATTACTGATATTTGATTTTGAATATATCTCTCATTAATCGAATTCAACTTTTCAATATTGAATATGGCCGGCGCTTTGTTTACATTTTCAATCTTGAATTCCTTGACTAAATCTTCCAGAGAAAAAATCTCCCGCTCATCCTTGGGATTCCATCCCATCAATGCCACGAAATTGACGATTGCTTCGGGTAGATAGCCAAGATTTTTAAACTCTACGACCGATGTTGCACCATGTCTTTTCGACAATTTCGTCCTATCTGGGGCCAGAATCATTGGTAAATGCGCGAATCTTGGAGCATCCCAGCCGAAAGCT
>DAOOSE010000185.1:0-2497 GCA_035389625.1 bacterium | reverse complement strand
GTTTTGTTGAAATGATGATCATCGAATCACAAAAAGACTTGTTCGAAAAAGCACAAACCTATTTAGCAAAGGCGATTACCTATATCGATAAAAAGCTGGACTATCGGGAATACGCTGAGATTTTAACCGAAATAGCACAATCGTATGATTCCTTAGCTTTTATTGAATTGGATAAAGAAATGAGAATCCAACATCTTCATGAAAGCATTCGGTATTCCGAAGAGGCTCTGTCGATAGATACTATCGATGAAGATGCCTTTTTATATGTTCGCATCTTGAATAATATTTCAAGCGCTTATTTCAATTTGTATAGGATCAATCTGAACATGGAGCATATTTTAAAAGCGTTGGAATATAATAAAAAAGTTCTCAATGTGCTTGCAGATTATCAAAATAGCGTAGCCTATTTGACTGCAATGAGCAATAACAGCATGATTCTGATGAATTTATTTGATCACACAAAGGAAATCCATTATCTCGATGAAGCAATTAAGATCAATGTAATGGGTTTAGAAAAAGCCACCCTTCAGACTCAACCGATCCGGTATTCAAAGTTTCATGTCAACTTGGGGATGTGCTATCTAAAAAAGGCTGATCTTACAGAAGTGGGGAGTGAAAAAACCACTATCTTGAAAAAAGCCATTGATGAGCTGGAAGCGGCATCTAATATTTTTACAAGGTCTCAATTCTTAATTGGGTTCAAGACTATTCGGATCCATTTAGCTAAATGCTACATACAGCTCAGTATGTTGGAGGATAAGGAATTGAATCTGGCACAAGCGCAAAAAGCAATCAATGATTTTCTGGAATGCTATGTTGACAAAGAAAAAGATGGATTTTATGAAAATACCATTAAGCTGCAAGACCATATTAATCAAGAAAAATCCTCCTAAAAATACAGCTGTAAAATACAACTGGGACTTGTACGATACATACCATACTTTCTTTCTTGAAAAAAGAGAAGATTGAAGGACACTTTTTTTAAGGAGTGAGAGAGAGTGGGTGGATCGAAGTACTCGGGATAAAGCGATCTCTAATCAGGATGGGCTTGCGGGACAGAGAGATCACCCCCTGGAAGCTTTGAACGGTAGCTTAAACGAGAGAATGATTCTCCCGGTTTGTGTTACGCAAGTCTAATCTGCCCAGCGGGGTGATCCACAAACTCTCACATCCATTACTGGCTGGGAGGTTTTCTTATGTATCAGTATATCGGTATCGATGTGTCAAAGCAAACTCTGCAGGTCTATGATGGGGAACAAGACAGCAGCTTTTCTAATGAACCAACGCTACAAGCATTCAATCAGTTTATCCAGAACAAGAAAAGAGACAACACAGAAGAGCTAGTCTTGATCTTTGAACCGACTGGTGCTTATTCGAGCACCCTCAGAAAGTACTGTATACGAGAAAACCTGAAAGCCAAGATCGTGAATCCTTCTCAGAGCGCCTACTTTGCTAAAGCGATCGGGAACCGGTCTAAAACAGACAAGGTGGATGCAAGAATGCTGTACAGTTTCTCTGTGCTGTTACATGATAAAGATTGTCGAGTGCCCTACGATTCAGAAAAAGCGAACCGGTTAGGAGCGTATATCAATAGCTATGCTCTGCTGGTCAGTACTGAAACAGGGGTCAAGAATCATCTCCACGCAGCGAAACAGGAGGGCAGTATCACTCCTGATCTATTGGCTTTGATGCAAACCCACCTCGAACAAATCGAGGCGTTGAAAGAAGAGATTCTACAGCAAGCGTTAGTTTGTATTCAGGCAGATCCGATCCTACAGAGAGCATTGGACAACATCTGCTCTATTCCCGGTGTAGGAAAGATTAGTGCCATTCATTTGCTCTATCTGTTTTTAAAGTATCCGGAAGCGAACCGTAACCAAATCACCGCTTTAGCCGGATTGGATCCTATGGTCCGAGAATCAGGCACGAGTCTGCACCATAGGATGAAGATCAGTAAACGAGGGAGTCATTTGGTAAGAAGAGTGTTGTATTGTGCTGCTATGAGTAGTGTTCGGTATAATGCAGAGTGGAAAGATTTGTATGAAGCATTTCTTGCCAGGGGAAAACAAAGGCAGTTAATCCTGGTGGCGGTCATGAGAAAGATATTATTATTGAGTCATGCTTTATACAGGGAGAATAGACTCTATGAAGAAAGAGGTAAATACAAAAAAACACAATAATTACTTGACATTAATCACGGTATCTGTCCCACTTGTATTTTTTTTTGCCAAGGGGACGGTCCTTTTGGCAAAAAATGGAATTAATTCAAGTTGGCTCGATTGCTCCAGATGGATGTCAAAGCCCCGGAAAATCAGTCCGTTCGTTCTCGGAAATAAATCTACGGCTTTTTGACCTCAAAACAGCCATTTTCTCGACCGCGCTCGTTCTCGGAAACAGGTCGATGTGCTTGTCCCTACTTATATAATACAGCCGCACATATTTTCCAATCGCCTCGACACTTCGCTCTGAGGGAATATGTCCGAAAAGCTGTGATTTC
>DAOOSE010000184.1:0-2551 GCA_035389625.1 bacterium | reverse complement strand
CACTAAACCACGTTTTTGTGCAAGTTCTTGGACTCTTGTAAAGTCACTTTCAAGCCAATCATTGAGCTCCGAACTAATTGCTTCCACTGAATCGTCCTCACTATCTGGTTCCTGTAAACTTTCGCGGCCCGATTCATCATCAACCAAATCCATCCAGCTTGGATTACGCTCATCAGTCATCATACCTCCTTATCGGGAATATTTGGAGATTAATTGCTGCCGAAGATTCTCTGTCTCTTCCTTAAAGATATCCTGATAATTAGGGACATTATCCTCTAGAAACTTTTCAAGAAGTGAAGAATTTTTTTCATCGCCTGCAATTCTCTCCATTTCTAGCGCTTTTTCCTCGCTAAGTGAGTTAATTATCCGTTCTAAAGCCCGAACCTGGATAATTTGAAGCATTTGAGCCAACAACTTGCCTTTATCTTCCCCAGGAATCGATCCCGCCCCGATTGCCGTAAAAATGTCATCTTGAAATCCTGTCGTATTATTTTGAGAGCTAAAACCTTGATCCATCTTTCTCCTTATTTGCATTTTAGTATTTTAACCGAAGTATACAAAAACTAGCAAATAAAAGCAAAACCGGCACTTGCTAACAAGGCCGGCCATGCTTAAACTACCACTCGCCAAGGCAATTGCTTTACTGAACCCTAATGCTTGGCCCCATTGAAGTGGAGAGAAAAATTGTATTGATACGCTTTGGCAAGTGCTCGAGAACTGCTTTATAGTTTGATTTGACACGATCCGAACCAAAGGAAATTTTGCCGATCGCCATGTGGATGATGTTGTTCTTATCAGCTCTGAATTCCACTTTGCCGCCCTTCATTTCAGCAGCAGCAGCCTTAGTATCATCAACAACGGTACCGGCTTTTGGGGCTGGCATGAGACCTTTTGGCCCAAGAATCTTGGCCAATGATGCCAATTTTGGCATTACTTTTGTCTCAGCAATCAAAACATCGAAATTGATTTTTCCAGCTTTGACGTCAGTAATAATATTGTCAACAGTCTCTGTAGTGGCTTCAAGAATCCGTTTTTCCTTGGTAACACCTCCGGGAAGAACTACCATTCCCCGTATGTTCTTTTCTCTGTCATCCAATTTGACATGAAGCTCAATGGTAGCGTCGAATTTAGCAGGATTGGTAGTGAGAGCCAATTCCACGGCTTCATCTAGAGAATATATTTTGGATTGGTCAATTTGTTTTAAAATTTCGCGGTACTTCTTACCGTGTCGTGGTTTCTTTCGAACTTGAGCTTTTTTTGTGGCATGAAGAGCCTTGGCTTTTTTCTTTTCCTCTTTTTCCTCTTCTTTGGCCTCAGTCTTTTTGAGTTCTTCTTCCTCTTTGCGGGCCTTTTCACGCTCCTCGGCCTGCTTTAGAAGCTCTTTCTCAGAGATTTCTTCCTGGGGCATTTCCTCTTTTTCACTTTTTTCTGCAACCATCTAGTTCCTTCTGTGGTTCAAGCCCCCATCGAAGACAGGGTCCCACTTTGTTAATTTATACTTCTTTATACCCTATTTTGTATCAATTTGCAACCTGCCGTTCTCGCACTGGCTAGTTTTCATCCACTGAAAAAGAATGTGCCGGCATTTGTCTATCTTCGCTCAGGAATGGAAGCAAGTATTGGATAGTTTCCTCGATCACTTTTGTAATAATACCCTCTTCTCTCAAGGTGAACCGTCCAAGCACAAAATCAGCAGTATCAACTTTGGGCAACACCAATGTTGTCTCCTCGCCGGGCGCCAAAGACGATACGCCAATTCGAACCCGAACAAAGTTTTTAGATCCGGTTTCATCAATAATGTTTTGCAACCCTTTGTGCCCCCCACTGCTTCCATCCTGTCTTATCCGGACAGAGCCCAGTGGCAGGTCAACATCGTCACTTACTGTCCAAATTTTTTCCGGTCCAATTTTATAGTAAGATACAATCTTACTCACCGCTCGGCCCGACAAGTTCATGAAAGTGATCGGCTTGGCCAGAACAATTTTTTCCCCTCCATTTTGAAAATCAGCAATTTCTACCTCAAATCGCTCATTTTTTGAAAAGCTTGAGTCGGGAGAGACCTTTTTTAATAAACTGTCGACAAAACGATACCCTACATTATGTCGGGTCTTTTCGTATTGAGCACCCGGATTTCCTAATCCAACCAATATCTTCATATATTTTTCAAGATAAAGCTTCCTAGTACCGCTCTTTTATACCTAAAATCCATGCTCTTGTTGTCACCCCTGCACAGGATGACACACTGTTATTTTCATTCATTGGTAATTGATTGAAAATTGCAAAATTGATAATTAAAAATTCATTCCTGGATTACAACCCAGGAATGTTGAGTCCGCCAGCGATGTCTTTCATCTTCTCGGCTGCCACGGCTTGAGCCCTGGAAATGGCTTGGGAAATTGCGTTTTTGAGATCTTTCTCAAGTTCGCGCTTATTCTCCGGACTTAGAGCTGTTTCTTCAATATTAACCTCGGTCAAGTGCTGCTCTCCATTGAAAACCACTGTCACCCAGCCGTCATTACTCGTTGCCTCGATTTCAATATTTTTAAGCTCT
>DAOOSE010000183.1:0-2560 GCA_035389625.1 bacterium | reverse complement strand
CCACCAAGAACCCAAAGACTTTGATTTCTCTTATGGCGCTGGACGAATCATAATATATCCGCCCAATTCCAAGATGGAATCGTTTACAGTTAAGACTAGGACGGTATCTAATCGTCTTTGATCCCCTAACTTTCGTTCTTGATTAATGAAAACATGCTTGGCAAATGCTTTCGCATTAGTTAGTCTTTGACAAATCCAAGAATTTCACCTCTGACTGTCAAGTACTAATGCCCCCGACTGTTCCTATTAATCATTACTGGAGCCTCAAACCAAAAATAGTCCCCAGTCCTATTCCATTATTCCATGCTAATGTATTCCGGCTGAAGCCTGCCTGGAACACTCTAATTTTCTCAAGGTAAAACGTTTGCTCACATAGTCAATCAATGAAGACCGAACATATGATTGCAAACAGATGCTCGAAGAAATCTCATCCGTGAGGACTTGACTCTAACAAGCAGAAATTCAACTACGAGCTTTTTAACTGCAGCAACTTTAATATACGCTACTGGAGCTGGAATTACCGCGGCTGCTGGCACCAGAACTTGCCCTCCAGTTGTTGCTCGATAAGGTTTTTAAGTTGTTCTCATTGCAATCCCTGGAACTAGTCCTGGGTTGTTATTTCTTGTCACTGCCTCCCCGAATCGGGATTGGGCAATTTTCGCGCCTGCTGCCATCCTTAGATGTGGTAGCCATTTCTCAGGCTCCCTCTCCGGAATCGAACCCTAATTCTCCGTTACCCGTGATAGCCATGGTAGTCCAATACACTACCATCTAAAGCTGATAGGGCAGAAACTTGAATGATTTATCAAGGCAAGCCTCGATTCGATCAGTTATTATGATTCATCACAGCCCCGAAGGGATGGCTTAATATCTAATAAATACAACCCTTCCGAAGAGTCGGGTTTTGAAGCATGTATTAGCTGTAGAATTGCCACGGTTATCCATGTAACTTTCAAGTATCAAATAAACTATAACTGTTTTAATGAGCCATTCGCAGTTTCGCTGTACAATACTTATACTTACACATGCATGGCTTAATCTTTGAGACAAGCATATGACTACTGGCAGGATCAACCAGATTACTACTTCTTGAAGGGCGCAAGCGCCGCCTCAATCGGTGCGTAAGTTCGCTTCGGTAGCACGAATGCTGACTTAGTCGTAGTCTCCGTCAAACGGCTTGACTACAAGTCATTTCGTTTATTAATCGCGTCCAGCTGGGCCAGGCTCACTACAAAGTTATCCAAGCAGAGCTCGGAAGTGCCTTTGGTGATCAAGGTCCTTAATGTAGCGCACTAAATCCCAGAGATTTTACAACTGGGAGTTACTGCTGTCTACATTGCATTTGATTGTAAGAATACCGTAGAGGCATTAATACAACATTTCTCTTGTGCTAGCCGACTCGTAAGAGGCGACTATCAAAGATCTCTCTTTAGTTCCCAAAGAATTTCTTTGGGGACTCATGCCTTAATGACATGGGCAGAAAGCAGTATGGAGTGGCCCTTTGAGCGATAGCAATTGCTATGCCTTGGGAATCTGATTTGTGTGGAAAGCTCCTCAGGGTATACCGGAGGACAAGGATAATTTCGCGTTGCAATTAGATGAATATGCTATGCATTCAGTTTCTCAAGCCTCAGTTTCCAGCAAACGTCGAAAAGCTGAACCCAAGAGCAATGAAGCTCAATTGGATTTTCGCAATGCCGAATGCCTTTCGCCTTAGCGAGTCCCCAAATGCGTTCGCTCACCTAATTACACACGTTTACTCTTAATCCTTTGGCTTTCACGCAAACCAGTTTTTTATCCAAACTCACACGCCTCCCTTATATATACATCCTCAGATCAAAATTAGAAAAACCTGCCACCCCCTAAAATGACCTCAAAACGCTCTAAGTCTTTTTTTGAGGTCGAGACCAACCCCCCTTCATTCTTCGAGATTCCGAGGTTCCTCCAACTCCCGCTTCTTGCCGACTTCTCCTTCACGTCAATCTGATATGATCATTTTCAACACTGTCATTGCCGGAGTTGGAATCGTCTCCAGCTGAAAGTGGAAGGTGGTCTTGCCTCACTGATGTGTCCTGAGGCACGTCCTACCCGTACGCATTGATGAATTAATACCAGTCATTGACCATTGATAGCTATAAACAACGCACTCTACTTTGAGCAATCTGTGAAATTTGGCGACCTCAGAGGGGTACGGGATCCATGTTTGAAGGACGCTGAGGACGAATAAGCAGTCCGTTTTGACGGAGGACGCGAATTGCCAAAAATCTGAACTCTCGATAAGTAGAAAACCCTTCCATGCAGTTAAAATTTTAAAAATACCGTTTCAAAACACCCTCATTTGGGTCCACAGCCCGAACGGAGAGGAGCCTGGGCCTCATACTGGCGCTGTTGCATCCTTGAATTGACAGACCTCCACAGCCGAGAGGCCGAGTCTCCGGGATGCAATTTTTGCAAAAACGAGTATTCAGGAGAGCAGTCCGCGTGGTGAAGGTATGTGCCGGCCGCATCCCCGTCCGATGCCTGGAAATGCATTTTTTAGAATGGCCCAAACACCCCAAAA
>DAOOSE010000182.1:0-2587 GCA_035389625.1 bacterium | reverse complement strand
GTTCTGTGGCAGGCCTATACATGGATACTCGTAAGTATCATACTATCAATTCCATTCCTTAAACCATCCAAAACACAACTAAAGGAAACCTTTTCCGTTTGGCTTAAACGCGCTCCCAGACCCGTCTTCTCTGCCGCCATCTTCTTCGCAATTGGTGAAGTTATGAATATGTCAGGCTTCGACATGGCAACAAAAACATTCGCAGTACCAAGCATGGTAAAAGTACTTGCAGACTTTTCTGCAGCAACTTTCCAGTCTGCCTATGGCGCTATCGTACCATTCATAGGCCTCTTCGGCGGATTCATTACCGGCAGCGAAGCATCCACAATCGCTATGCTCGCAAAATATACAATGTCAACCGCCAAAACTCTTGGGCTTCCAATTACTGGACTTATCATTATTACAGCGGCCCTCGCTTTCGGCGGTGGCCTTGCAAGCGTTATTTCACCTGCAAAACTTCAGAATGCCGCAGCCTCTATTGATAAGATCGGTGAAGAAAACAAGGTTATAAGAATTGCGTTTGTGATGTCGCTAATCTTAACCGCTGTAACAGCAGTTTTTGCAGTGATTCTTCTCTCTTGGAAGGGCGTATAGAAATCGAGTAGGAGGCGGGATTAATTAATCCCGCCGACCTCTCACACCACCGTACGTACGGTTCCGTATACGGCGGTTTGTTAAAGTTGCTGACATTTGAGTTCCAGATCGAGTAGTGACACGAGACCACATCGGTCAAAGTAGGATTTCTTAAAAGCTTGGTTCATGTGGGATGCTCCAGCATTCCACCATGCACCTCGCCCATTGAGAGCTGATTGCCTGGCACGA
The DNA here is from genome assembly GCA_035389625.1 of bacterium. Taxonomy (GTDB): domain Bacteria; phylum Patescibacteriota; class UBA1384; order XYA2-FULL-43-10; family 1-14-0-10-43-13; genus DAOOSE01. Next base: position 1,765 of record DAOOSE010000182.1, on the reverse strand, counting down.
ACTTCGTCCAGCCCCCGTTTCATCAGATTTCTGGTTCGCGTAAGTGGCCTCTTCCATTGTCGCCAAATGATACATCTAAATTTACGACGCATCCACTGGTCTAACATTTCAAAGTGACCCTTCGCATCTGCCAGTTTAAAGTACTGCCACCACCCCCTTACAACGGGGTTCAATGTTTGAATGACTTTAGAAATAGACCGACCTCGTCCTCTGCGAAATATTTCCCGCAGCTTCTCCTGTAATCTTTCTATCGATTGCGGAGCAATCCGAAGTTTCGGCTTCTTTTCAATTGTCATGCTGTACCCAAGGAACTTTCGTTTCCAAGGACGGTCTACTGCACTTTTGGACACATTCACCTTAAGATGCAACTTCTTTTCAAGAAACTGTGTCAACGATTGCATTACCCGTTCTCCAGCTGCCCGTGACCGAACGTAAATATTACAGTCATCAGCATACCTACAGAACGAGTGCTTTCGTCTTTCCAGCTCCTTGTCAAGTACATCCAAAATTATGTTAGATAGTAAGGGTGATAATGGGCTGCCTTGTGGTGTCCCCTGTTCCCGATGACCTACTACTCCATCGAAGAGTATGCCAGCTCGGAGATACCGACGAACCAGCATCAGTATCCGTTTGTCTCTTACTACCAGCGCCAATAGATTCATCAAACGGTCATGACTTACATTGTCAAAGAATTTCAACAGGTCAATATCTATAACCCATCTCCTTCCTGCTCCAACGTGTTTCTGTGCCTGCTGTACCGCCTGATGTGCGTTCCGTCCACGCCTGAATCCGTAACTCGACTCCGAGAAACCAGGATCGAATATTGGTTCAAGCACCTGATGAATCGCTTGCCCGATAAGGCGGTCTACCACCGTTGGGATGCCAAGCTTTCTCATCCCTCCACCCGGTTTCGGTATCTCCACTCCCTTTACAGGTTGTGGATGATATTGCCCATCAAGCAATTCCTGTTTGATGCGCTCCCAGTGCAAATCAAGAAATGGTTTCAGTTCATCAACAGTCATCCCGTCAATTCCACTACTCCCTTGGTTCCTGACTACTTGCCGGTAAGCGCGAACCATGTTCCCGCGTTCGACCACTAACTCAATGAGATTCTGTCTTGTCTGATGTCCGTTGTTGACCGTTGAACCGTTTGACACTCCATTGCCGGTACCTCGTGGATACTGTCCACTACCTCCCGATATGGCCGAGGGTTTCACAACCTTGCTTTGCTGCGTCTCCACTGACTTCAAAGTAAACTTCCTTTCATCAACCTCTAACATTCAGCCCTTCAGCACGGTCGATTGTGCTTACTATGGCCTCTGCTGACTTCTGTGTTCCCATCACGAATCCTTGCGGATTCGATAGACCGTTTGGTCAGAAACACAGACCTCCCCGGGTAATGCACACTTGCCTTCACGTTTATGCCTGCCGTATTTACATATGTATCTTCCGTATAGGGATTGGACTTTGATGATAGTTGCCATCTAATCCGATATATATGCCTAGTACGATTCCTGTTCGTCAGGCCAACGCTTTGCCTGCGGCTTCCTTCAGATTTCATCTCGCGATGAACACCCTTGCCGTCCAGCTAACACTTCCTCCTATCAGGCGTGTAGAAGACTTTCACTTCCAAGCAAGTGCGCCCTGCCGGGCGCACAACAAAAAACCGGAGATGCTTATTTAAAGCACCTCCGGCATTATAAAAAGCCAGTTTATGACTTACTGTTTACTTTGCATCTTTAGGTATGCGCATGCTGTAGAATGA
>DAOOSE010000181.1:0-2590 GCA_035389625.1 bacterium | reverse complement strand
AAAGCTCTTTTACTGTCGCAGGTGAGGGGCTTTTTTTCATTTTAAGCACCTCTTAGCGATTTGGGTTTCAATCCACTGATTGACTTCCTGCTCGCTAAACACTGTCTTACGTCCTAGTTTGATAGGGCGTAATTCTCCAGCATTGATAAGTTCGTATAATTTTGTTTTGCGTAGAGTGGTTAGTTTGGTTAGTTCTGGTAAGTCTATAAGCCTTGTGTTTACGTAAGTCATCGTCATAGTCCTTCATGTTTAAGAAGTCTCCTATTTTGATAACTTAAATTGAATGTTTACGGGGGAGCATAAGCGGCGTTATGCTGTCTTTTTTTTGCTAGTTAATCCTCGCGCGCGCGCACGCGCACGTGTTGAATGCAGCCGTTAACTTGTTCAGCGTTCCTGCCTGCCGCCTGTTTTGTGTTTTTGTGCCATAGTGTTAATCTTGCATTTCTATATAAGCCTACTAGAGACCGAAATTTATGCTGTATTTACACGATTCTGAGGAAATGGGCAAATCGCTGCTTTATAAGCTACCCGAAGACATGCGCAAGGTAATTGAAACTGAGGTCGACAGACAATTCGGTAGAGAGCAGGATTTTCATCACACGACCGCCACCACTAATGAAATTACATGTGTTTGGTATACGCGCCATCTTGCCATGGTCATCGGTTATCGTATTGCCACTTATTGTATCGAACATCCTGAACAGATTGAGAATTTCGGTGGGCGGCTAACGGAAGCATTGGACTTGCTTGAAAGATTTCAGAGTAGTCTCAATCCACTTTCTACGGAACATTATGAAGATGAGCGTGGCGATATATACCGGAAAAGCCTTTCCGCTTATAAAGAAGACTACGATCCCAAGAGTAAAGAAGATTACAATCCCAAGAGCTGGGTGTGGTGTCATTTGGACGTGGCAACAGGTCTTAATGCAGGGCCTGGTTCGCGCCATTATTGGAAATCACTTGACTACTACCAAACTTGCTTTGATTACCTCTCGCGTCCATGGATGGAATGTCCAGAATTGGAATTTATGCTGGTGGATGCCTTGGTCTACAAAACCGCGCTCGACACAGCACTCCAATATGGCAGAGTGTCTGTGAGGAGTAAGCGTTGGTACACACGAATCAGGGTAGCAGTTCATTTAGGTGTGTCTTTGCTTGCTGGTGTTATGGCAACTGATAACCATGGGCTTGGTATAGGTATACCCGCCGCTATCGGCACTTGGACGATGCTAAAGATGCTGAGCTGGACTAGCACCATAAAGACTCAATGGATGGCTAACCCAATACCATTGCGTGACTACGAGTTGCTTGTTTCGCAAATGGCATCTATAAATGTCATGCTCCTCGATACGCGAATTAGTCCCGGGTTCATCCGACAAAGACTTTTGTCCGTAGCTGAATTGGGGGCGATGTGGCCAACGCCTTTGATTGCACTTGTGGAACGTGCAGCACAAAGGAATCCCGTTTCATGGGGATTATCATTTTCCGTTCGATATCGTTATTAAGGGTCAAAATGGAGACAATAGAACAACGTAGAGCCTATTTCAAGGCTGAAGGTGATGTGGCACTGCAAGAATGGTATGGTCATCTCCCAAATAATTGTGAAATGTATGAACTTGCATCATTGGTGGTAGGAAGGGTCGTTGAATATTTTGTCCATCCAAAGCCTGAGTTAGAATCACTCTACTTTAGTAATGTGCTTATTAGTACAAAAGACTTTCTGGATCAACTGCGTTCTGACCTCAATCCAATAAATCCATCACTTACACACCCAAACGGTGGAACCTTTTTATATAAAAAAGACTATTACTTAGAACGCGCGGACAATACACAAAGCCCAGAATCATGGCTGTCATTAAAAATAAAAAATCTATGCTACAGTGAATTCGCAGTCCGTGACTTACTTTCCAAAGGCAAGGAAAGTGTTGATAATTGGCCAATAGAAAAACTTAACTACACATGCAGTCTTTACTTTCAAAAGCCATGGCTACATTGCGCAGCAATTGACCGCCTTCTCATTAATGCCATGATTTTTCAGTCTGTAATGGAATTTTGTGAGTACCTAACCTGCTTTTCCCTCAATCGGTATACAAAGGAATACGAAATTCGTAAGCGACAGAGAAAGAATTCTCACCTAATACCGTTTACTTTCCTGATTGTCTTTATTCTTGGAATAGGTTTCGCTAGTGGATATGGTTGGTTGACGCTTGCAGGAATCATAATTTTATTCGCAATTAAGTATACCTTTAATGATTTTCTACCCACCCCTAATTCACAAGCAATTGAAATTGATGCTAACGCTCATCTCGAGAATCTCTTTAGATTATTTACGCTATCCCACAAAATTGTAAGCATCTCTTACTTTAGAGAACAACTAACTATAATTGATAGTAGATTTACAAAAGTTCCAGATGAAATTTTTTCAATTCTTGATAATGCTTCTGCAAGAGGCCTAGTTTTGCTGCAGGATCTATTATAGCAACGTTACAACTCTGACCTGTATCTACAAGCGTTCGTGAGTGTTTCATTATATAAGCGTAGATGTCATATGTAGCTAAAGACACTGTCGACCACCACCCCCACTTGCGAC
>DAOOSE010000180.1:1345-2601 GCA_035389625.1 bacterium | reverse complement strand
GAATACAAAAAAGGACCACCGTTATCTAGCGGAACCTTGCGGCTCCCAACATACTTTCGCATGTTGACGCATAAACATACTAGAAACGGTAAGTCCATCTCTGTTGTTTATGCGTTTTTCGACCATGCTCAGCCACTTTGACTGAGTTTAGGCCATTTTGAGTTGTAGACAAAGTATATACCAGTAAAAAAAATAAATCAAATGAAGATTTTCCCCCTAAAAAGGGGTGGCACAAAGCCACCCCCCTCTTCTTCTACTCCCTGAATCTTCGAGACACCCAAAACAGCACCAAAAGACCCAAAAAGGTGAATACCACCATTGATAATAGACTGGAAATAATCCCCCTCATTTCTGGCTTGAAAACGACAATAACAAAACAAATCGCCACCACTGGTAGTATTACGAAATAGCTGAAGCCAAGTAGCAGTTTATCAATCTGATTGCTGGCCTTCTTGTCTCGCTGGTTTTCCTGGAAATTTAACGACATAGGTATTATTATTAGATAAATATGAATAAGGTGTATTTTGAAGATTTCGATCCTCTCTCTGTTTCACTTCCAGCTGGTCTCTAGCGATAAAACCCATCCGATAAATTTCATTGATGAGTTTATTCCGTCTTTTCTCTCTTTCTTCGAGTGGCATCGAGGGGCGATGATTGGCGGAAACAGCCCGAGGTATTTGGAAGTTAAATTCCACCACCTCTTTTTCTTCCCATACACTCTGCGATTTTTCCTCCTCAACAAAGGTTTTGAACAACAAACGAAACATTACACAAACTATGACGCCAATGACAGCAAAAGTAATCATACCCTAGTAATTATTTACTTTCTTAGCGTTTATAATCTCCTGAATCATTTCTGAAGCATCTGATTTGGAAAGCGTGAGAAGACTGTCGAGACGCGCCTGACGTTCGTCATCATCGTCAATTTCTTCAATAATCAAATTGGTGAGGAGTGTTTTCTGACGATCTGTAATTCTCCCCGCTTCAATTTCTTGACCCCACTTTGGAGGACTTGATAGGCTGGCAGAAACTGTTGCCGCCATGTCCGGTTGGCTTTCTATCTCTTCGGCCGCAACCTCTCCTCCGCCAATAAGATCGCTTATAGCTCTGTTTTTCGCCCTTGTATGCCCCGTAGAGCGTACATCGTGCTCAGGATGGGCAAAATTGCGCTCAGACGAGCTACAACTCCCGACACCAAAGGCAAAGCGACCATTTTGAGTTGAGGCTTTAACGGTAATCTCATACGTGAAAAACTT
>DAOOSE010000180.1:0-1245 GCA_035389625.1 bacterium | reverse complement strand
AATTCACCAAAACGATCCTCAAGTATTTTCGATATATGAACAAAGTCTTTGTGATAGCGAACCCTGAACCTAGAACCAACTGGAAAATTTAGTTTTGCTAGAAATTTGCCTTGGATCGGAATGAACGGAACCGGAACGCCATTTTTGTCGGTTGAACGATAGGAAACGGTTTTGACGCTTTTGATAGGCATACTGGTAATTAAGAATTAATTGATTCTACTTGAAGTTTGTAGAATAGATGAACGGTTTTTGGATATGAGCAGATCTTATTGCCCATAACGTCTGTCTTTTCAATGTAGGTGACAGAACGAATACTCTTCTCCCCTCTTTTTACTTTGTAGCCAAGTTCCTGCCAACGCCTAAATGGCAAGCAGTTTATATTCGGATCATACAGATCCGCCTCGGCCTGCCCAAAGCGTGAAGAAATCTCTTGCCTAACTGCATTAGCAGTATTGAGCGACCCACGATAATTGGATAGTTTCTCTGACATAAATTAATAATAATAAAAATAGTCTAGGTGGCTAGACATTATTACCCAAAAGAAGAGTAGTGATTAAGCAAGATTTAGATAGTAAATAGCTAAAAGCAAGTAGATACCTGAGTAGAATGACAGTAGTATTGGTATACCCCCATAGGGGGGGGTTGTTTGGTTAGGAGTCCCAGGGAGCAGTAGGTACCATATCTTAGGGTACTAACACATTTTTATACTCACTTTTAGACTTTTGTCATGTTTCACGGACTTATGACAGAATACCTATATATGACGAACAAATACTTTGTTGAAGACTGCGAACTTTTGCCGGTCGGTCAACTAAAAACAACATGGCCAATAATAAACTTGGAAACAAAAGAACTCACCCTCAAGGGTGGTCTAAAAATACGCTACCATGAACGAGACTTTGATGACGGTAGATTCCTTGTTATAGAATATTGCGCGGGAAGACAATGGACTACGCAGACGATTAAAATAGACACTTGGCCAATCACATTCGGCATGAGACGGTATTTGCTGTGTCAGTGTGGCAAAAGGTGTTCAACTCTGTACATGAGACCTGATCGACCGTACACCTTTGCTTGTAGATATTGCGGAGACCTAAAATACGGCCTATCCTATCTCAACAAACGAACAAAAGCTGGGAGGGTGTTCTATGCCACCCATTGGATGTTCAAATCAATGGAGCTACAGGAAAGAATTCACAGAGTGGATTACAGAAATATGCCGACGAGAAAAGTCACGCGCTTCAT
>DAOOSE010000179.1:0-2616 GCA_035389625.1 bacterium | reverse complement strand
GTTCCAATGCAAAGAGAATTATCGATCATCATTCCGGCTTATAACGAAGAACGCAGAATAAGAGAGACGCTTATCCGGGTATTGGCATACAGAATTAAGGAGAGGCTTGATGCCGAAATTATCGTTGTCGACGATGGTTCGACTGATCGGACGGCAGAAATTTTGGAGGAATTTCGTGATGAATTAGTCGTAATCAAAATCAACCCAAATAGAGGCAAAGGCTTTGCTGTGAAAAGCGGGGTGATGGCAGCAAGCGGCAAAATAATTCTATTTATGGATGCTGACCTGGCAACAGATTTGTCTGAAATTAAAGCATCTCTTAAGGATTTCAAACGAGATGGAGCCAATATCCTGATCGGTGTGCGGAATCAATCGAGTGCAAAGCGAACCCTGATACGATCAATTGTTGGAAAGTCGTTTGCGCTCATTTCCAATATTATTTTGCCGCTCAAGGTAAAAGACAGCCAATGCGGATTTAAAGTTTTTCAATCCTTGGTCGCCAAGGAAATTTTTGTTCAATTGAAGGCTAACCGCTGGACATTTGATAAAGAAATTCTATTTATTGCTCAAAAATCAAACCTTAAAATAGTTGAGCGTCCGGTCAAATGGCAAGAACGCGGCAATAGTACTGTCCGACTGAGCCGAGACATTTTTGTCATGCTTTATGAGTTGATTAAGATTCGGGCTAACGGCTTGTTGGGGCGTTATAATAGTACTGAATTGCAAGGCAGATTGGCCTCGCCCGGAGCAGAAAAACTTCAAGCCAAATTAATCAATCGCATGCCCACTATTGAGGGGTCTGTTTATGCCTACGATATTAAGAAAATGACAAGGAGTTATAATGAGAAGCCGAGAGAACACGCTGCTCCAAAGGTGGAGTAGATTTCTTCTGCTTGTAATTGTTTTGATAGGAGCGCCAAGCGCAATGGTTTTTTATGCTGATTCGAATCAACTAGGGGCTCGCGGGTATCAAAGCTCAAAAGTTGCTACTATTGTTGGCCCACCAAGTGATTTACCTGTTACGCTTGCGGCGACGGGGAAGCAGCCCGTTACCTATATTCGATCAATTGATACCCAGATTGTGAGTAAGCACTGGAAGGGAACTGGTAGGTATTCCATTCGACGACAGGTCTCTATGATAAAAAATCTCGGCGCAACCTATGTCGCAATCAGTACTCCTTACAACCGTCCTGAAGAGATCAGGTTGTGGTCGGATGAGATCCATAGGGCCGGTTTGCGTGTCTGGTATCGCTCGCACTGGCTAGAATGGGAGGGCGATGAAGGGTACATAGCGAATCTTTCCCAGGCTGATTATCTGACCAAGACAAGCCAGTTTATTATTACCAATAAGGATATTTTTAAAGAAGGGGACGCCTTCACTGTTTGCGTCGAGCCAGAACAAATGTATACAGCCCGTTCAAAAAAAATGGATTGGGAGGAGTTGAATAAATTCATCGTTGATCAGGCTGATGTAGCTGATGAGGCCTTTGCCAAAATTGGGCACAAGGATGAAATTTATACGAATTGGATTTCCGTCAATGGATATATCGGGTTGAGTGGTCTTACAGAAAGAACAGTGAAAAGACTTGGCTTAATTACGCTTGATCATTACCCAAAGGCTGATCAGGGTTTATTAAGGACAGAGATGGCAGATCGCTGGCTGCAAGAAATTGATAGGGTTCATGAGAAGTGGCAAGTCCCGATTTTACTTGGAGAGTTTGGCTATAATGTCGAGAAGGAAGTTACCTCTGCTGAACAAAAAAGAGCTGTAGATCTCATGCTTGAGAAAGCCAGGACGAGACCATACATTATCGGTATCAACTACTGGGTCCATATGGGAAACTCTTCCCGTATCATCAATGATATTTTGGGACAACCTGTCAGCTATCGGTCCGCTGCCTATTCTTTGAGAGCGTTTTTCGTTGAAAAAAGCAAAGCAATATAAGTACATATGGACGACGAATGTGATGACGACGGACGACAAACATTCATACCTTGCAAATTCTCCTGTCTTAGACCCTAGAGTAGAAGTTATCCTTTGTCTGTTTTCTTAATACCCGTGTTCGTTTTGGTCTGCTCCTCTTGACTTTTCCCTATTCGTGCTATAGTTAGATTGGATATCTAATTAAGGGTGGGGAGCAGGATAGCCATGAAATCGTTCGGAACTGTTCTTTCGGTGATCTTGACGACAGCGGTTGTTGTCGGTGGGATTTTGTATTTCTATTACAATGATAAACTCTCTGACCAGAAGACTGATCTCAGTGGTCAAGTGGAAGAGTTGAAGAACAAACTTTCGGATGTGCCGGAGGAAAAAGTGCCGGAAACTCAAGTTGCTGCTCCAAAAGCAGAAGAAGTAAAACCCGAGCCGGCAGTTCCAGCCACGGCAGAGCCAAGTGCGCTCGTGCAGGCAGCTGATACATCGAAGTGGAAGACTTTTACCAGTTCAAAATTTGATTACTCGATAAAATATCCGCTCGATTGGGTATATTCGGATGCCACTGCCGGAGTGCCAATCAGTATTATCGGTTTTAAACCTAAGGGTACGAAGGATGGTATTTTCAATATTACCATTGAAAAAAGTACACTCGATTTTACCATTGCTCGAATCAAGAAAAT
>DAOOSE010000178.1:0-2628 GCA_035389625.1 bacterium | reverse complement strand
AGATAACCCTCCGGTATTTCGCATAAGCTCACAGGATCTCTATTTTTCACCCGGTGATCATACCTTTCAAACAGAGTGGGTTAAGAAGAGCAACAAAGTAACCGTTACCGCCCAGAAAAAGTAAGTGATCTGATGGGACGATTGCTCATGTTTGCTAATTAGGCAACTTCTTAAAATATAATTGCTACAGAAGGGAGAAAAATGAGAGACGGTGGTGTGAACGGGCTCTCGGGGGACGCCCCTCAAAACGAAGTTAAATTTGCGACAAGAGTCGGGATCTCCTTAGGGGACGGTTCTCTTTTAAACACATAATTTCTCTTTTACATTTTGGTGATATACTTTAGACATGCCAAGAGTAAGAAGATTTCTTTTGTCGAAAAGCTATTATCATATTATGACCCGAGGCAATAACCGGAATGTTGTTTTTCGATCGGATGTCGACTATCAATATTTCCTTGAGTTAATAGCTAAATATAAACTAGAACATCCCTTCGATCTCTATCATTATTGCTTGATGCCGAATCACACGCATTTTTTAATCCAGACTAAACAAGCTCTCGACTTCTCAATATTCATGAAAAAATTAAACCTGGCATATTTCCATCATTACCGACGAGAATACGGATGGGTTGGCCATTTCTGGCAGGATAGATACAAAAGTCAAGCAGTCGGTAAAGATGCATACTTCGTCCAATGCGGCAAGTACATCGAGCTAAACCCGGTTAGAGCGAACATTGTAGAGAAACCAGAGGACCATAGATATTCAAGTTATCAATACTACTCAGAGGGAAAACCAGACCACCTTATCACTACCGACTTCATCTATGAAGTAATGGGCAAAGATGATATCTGGCGCCAAAGGCAATACAAACAACTTGTTGTAGACCAAGTAATCGAAGAGTCTTATAATAAGGTTGCATGGGGCAGTGATTACCAAAGGTACAAAGAGAAGGAAAAAATTGACAGAAAACTATAAAAGAGAAAACACAAGTTCAAAAGAGAACCGTCCCCTCGGTCTCTAACTTGAAACTTCCGGTTTATTATTGAGCGCATTTCACGTTTCAGTGGACGGTTGTTTCTAGTAGTGTGCCTGGCTCCGGAGGCTCATTGTCTAGTACTTTTCAGCAAGCATTATTGTTCATTTGAATCTTTTTGTGTGTTTCCATCGAGCGCACGAAGTTTTTTTCTAGTGATCTCGAGATGTGCCTCTAGTTGTTCTCTTGGCTTTCTTAGCTTTGCGTTAGGGTCTGCTAGTACCTTTTCTTGTCTTGCGATTGCTGCTTCAAGCCAACGCCTTCTAGATCCCTCAGGAAAAATACTCTCAACAGCGGAAAAAAATTCTTCGCAAGCATTGATTAGTCTGGGCACTGATTCATCTTGACTCAACACTTTTCCTTCGTGTGCAGCCAACCTAACATCATAGTGAGCACTTTTCATTGTTGCTAACTTTGATTCAACCTCAGAAATATTTCTGATTGTGTCGTATTTATCACCGAGTGCACTCCGAAGACTGATTGTACTGATAAAGTGTCCAATGGTGTTAACTTTTCCTCTGCATAAAAGATCACTAATAGCAGAATCATCATGATTTTCAACCGCTGATTTAAGATTATTGAAGTTTTGACCACCAAAAGTTTCAGCCAAGAGAACCGATAATTCTAGGCTTTCATTATAACTTACTCTTTCTGGCACCACAGCCCCTCCATCAGGGCCAAGCTTTATTTCCGCCATAGTCTCCTTCTTATTAAGAATAAATCACTTGATAATATGTTATGTCCGATTAAATTTATTGTCAATTATTGTTACACTGAATTATATTATAGGAGACGATTCTGTCCTGAACACAGCAATTGCAAACTCAATATTGGCTTAATAATTCTGCTTAGATCCGGTATAATCAATCGGAAAATATATTATTAGATAGACGGAGGGTAAAAATGGAAACAACTCCTCGTTCATTTGGTAAGCTAGAGGGCAAACCAGCGACCCCGGATGTTTCGAGTGAAGCACAAGAAACGGTTTACCGTATCAGCAAGCATGACCGTGAAATTGTGGAAAAAGGTTTGATCAAGCTACAAGAGTATTTTAAACAACAAACAAGAGAAAACTTGCCTCAAGCAATTGTATTTCCAGAAACCTCTGCAAGGCCGCTTTCTTATGCGCTTAGGCCGCTTATTAGGAAGGTTTACGCTGAAAAAGGTGCTGGTTTTACGCCACAATTAGTGTTTTTCAATATTCAGACCGGAAGCACGGACCTATACCAAACATATAAAAATCTTCAGGAGATGCTTGGGGAAAATACACCCCAAAGTATACAAGAACAAATTCAAGATTTGGAAGAGAAAGCCAAGAACCTGTATATGCGACACAACCAAAGAGCAGCAATGATAGCCGCAAATGGTATTAGGAATGTATTAATCGTTGACGACTACGCTTCCGATGATCACTTTACAATCTCGGAGCTGCGCCGGGCTTTTGGTGAATCAGATCCCGCAGTGCGAGTTGATGCTTTTGCGTTTATTGCTCAACATGAAGGTAAGGATGTCCATAATGACTATTTATCAGGATCAATTGATGGCAGAATGCACGAAGCCGGGCAAGCCAGTAAGGGTTTTGATTACCGCGCAC
>DAOOSE010000177.1:0-2630 GCA_035389625.1 bacterium | reverse complement strand
TTTTGGCGATGATAAGCCTTTCGATGCCATTGTCTCGAATCCTCCTTATTCGGTGAACTGGATTGGTAGTGATGATCCCACTCTCATCAATGATGACCGTTTTGCCCCAGCAGGGGTTTTGGCTCCCAAGTCAAAGGCTGACTTTGCTTTCGTCTTACATGCCCTGAGTTATCTTTCCAGTAAGGGTCGTGCTGCCATTGTGTGTTTCCCAGGTATTTTCTATCGGGGTGGGGCTGAGCAGAAAATTAGAAAGTATTTAATTGATAACAACTTTGTTGAGACGGTGATTTCTTTAGCACCGAATCTTTTTTACGGAACATCCATTGCAGTGAATATTTTGGTACTGTCACGACATAAGACTTCCAATACCACCCAATTTATTGACGCAAGCGAGCTTTTCAAGAAAGAAACGAATAACAACATCCTTACCGACGATCACATTGCTCAAATAATGAAGGTGTTTGATACCAAGGATGATGTCGAACATTTCGCCAAATGCGTTGATAACGATGTAATCGCGAAGAATGACTATAACCTCTCTGTAAGTTCCTATGTAGAAGCCAAGGATACCCGGGAAGTAATTGATATAACTACTCTCAATGCAGAGATTAAAACCACGGTTGCCAAGATAGACAAGCTCCGCACCGAGATTGACGCCATCATCGCGGAGATCGAAGGATGAGTAATGTTATCATTTACACCACCGAGGATGGTGCGGCTAAAATTGAACTGCGCTTGGAAAATGGTACTGTTTGGTTGTCTCAATCAGAGATAGCTGAGTTGTTTCAAACCACTAAGCAAAATATCAGCAAACACATACAGGCCATATTTGACGACCAGGAGTTAGACGAAACGGCAACTGTCAACCAACAGTTGATAGTTCAAAATGAAGGAGATCGTGAGGTTTCACGAGCTATTTCCTTTTATAATTTGGATGTCATATTAGCTGTAGGCTACCGGGTGCGGTCGGTGCGCGGCGTACAATTTAGGCGTTATGCCTCGACTGTTCTAAAGGAGTACCTTGAAAAGGGGTTTGCGTTAAATGATGAGCGCTTAAAGAACCTCGGCGGCGGTAATTACTGGAAAGAATTACTCGACCGCATTCGGGATATTCGCTCCAGTGAAAAGGTTATGTACCGGCAGGTTCTGGAACTGTATGCTACAGCTGTCGATTATGACCCCAAGAGCGATGAGAGTCTTGCATTTTTCAAAATGGTGCAAAACAAGTTGCATTTTGCCGCTCACGGCAAAACTGCTAGCGAGATTATTTATTTTCGCGTTGATAGCGATAAGCCTTTTGCAGGTCTTACTAGCTTTAAGGGCAGCAGGCCCACACAGGCCGAGGCGATGGTCGCCAAGAACTACCTGAGCGAGCAGGAATTGAAGGTCCTAAACAATATTGTGTCGGCTTATTTTGATTTTGCTGAATTAAACGCTATTGAAGAACGCGAAATGCGCATGGCCGATTTTGTGCGGGAATTGGACCGCATTCTTTCATCGGCTGGGCGGAAATTGCTGGAAAACGCTGGTACTATTTCCCATACTCAGGCTGAGGCTAAAGCAAAGCTTGAGTATCAAAAGTACAAGGCCAAAACATTGGAGCAAGTGGAAAAAGAATACCTGAAAGCGATTGGAGCCCTGGAACATCAAGCGAAGTCCGAAAGCCAGAAAAAGCGGAGCAAGAAATGAGCAGCGTGAACTTTTTAGAAAAACTGCTGGATGGGGTGGAAGTTGAGTGGAAGGCACTGGGAGAAGTGGCAGAAATTTATGGTGGATTAACGGGTAAAAGTAAATCAGATTTTGATAATGGTAATGCTTACTTTATCCCGTATAAAAACATATTTAATAATATTGAAATAAACTTTGATATGTTGGAATCTGTTAAGATTACAGATACAGAGAATCAGCATGAAATAAGATATGGTGATGTATTATTCACTGGCTCTTCAGAAACATCAGAAGAAGTAGGTATGTCATCTGTAGTTACCAAACAAGTAAATAGTAAGATTTATTTAAATAGCTTTTCATTCGGTTTACGATTTAAAGAGAATCTTCCTCTACTACCTGGATTTACGAAATACTTATTTAGAAGTCTTTTACTCAGAAAAGAAATATCCAAGACTGCAAGTGGTGTAACCCGATATAATGTATCAAAAGCAAGATTCAATAAGATTGAAATCCCCATTCCCTGTCCTGATAATCCGAAAAGGTCACTAGAAATTCAGGCAGAGATTGTTCGTATTTTGGATACTTTTACCGAGCTTACAGCCGAGCTTACAGCCGAGCTTACAGCCGAGCTTACAGCCCGTAAAAAGCAATATAATTATTACCGGGATCAATTGCTGACCTTTGAAGAGGAAGAGGGAACCACGAAAGGCACGAAAAGCGCGAAAAAGGTGGAATGGAAGACTTTGGGGGAGGTGCTTGTTCGTACAAAAGGTACAAAAATTACAGCTGGAGAGATGAAGATCTTACATAAAAGCGAAGCGCCACTAAAAATTTTCGCTGGTGGGAAAACGGTTGCATTTGTAAACTATGATGATATTCCAGAAAAAGATATAAATAGGGAACCCTCGATTATTGTCAAATCACGTGGATTTATTGGTTTTGATTTCTATGACAAGCCATTC
>DAOOSE010000176.1:0-2636 GCA_035389625.1 bacterium | reverse complement strand
CGATCAGGTCCCACCGACAATCGGGAGCAGCAAGTTTGGCCTGAACGTCCTCATTGCGAGAAAGCTTATCGAGCCGAGCAATGACAAGGTTGTTTTCCATGAACCAATTGCCCGTTCGAGCAGCCTCAAGCTTGTCATTGGTAAGGATCTCGAAGGGTAACTGAAAACGGTGAAAGAGCTCATCTTGCCACTGTTCAGCGAGACTGCCCGGACAGACAATCAAGCACCGCTGCAAGTCGCCCCTTACGATCAACTCTTTGATATAGAGGCCTGCCATAATAGTCTTGCCAGCACCGGGATCATCCGCCAATAGAAAGCGGAGCGGCTGTCGTGGCAGCATGGCTTCGTAAACAGCCGTGATTTGATGCGGGAGTGGTTCGACAAGGGAAGTATGGACTGCAAGTACGGGATCAAACAGATGTGCAAGCCGGATGCGGTGGGCCTCGGAAACCAACTGGAATAGACCACCGTCGCCATCAAAGCTCCATGGCCGGCCGCGTTCGACAATCTCCAGTCGTGGTTGGTCATCGCGGAATAGCAGTTGATTGGCGACGCGGCCGGAAGCATCCTTGTAGGTGAGCTCTAGCGCTTCAGAACCGAACCATTTCACATTAACTACTGTTATCAGAGCGTCAGGCAGGATTCCACGGACTGTGGCATTGGGTTGGATCTCTTCGAGTTTGAGCATGAGATATCCCGTTTGCGAAACGTATGGCTGGAGAGGTGTGAAGAGGCCAAATCGGAGATAAACATAAGGCTAAGTAGTACAGAAAAAAAGGCCCAGAAAGAATTCGTCGAATCCTGTCTGCGCCCTTTTTGCCCCAGCCGGTTGCCCCTCCCATCAGGTAGTTGCTATCAGACTCGCTGAAAAGAAGATCACTTCGTTGATATTACAAAAAAATATAAAGAAAAGCAAAAGAATTGTTCTTTTCAAAATATGTCTCGAATTTACTAGTTCCCCCTGTTTAATAATAGTCTGGTCACAAACTTGATCCGTTCATCATACTATTATTGGGGATTATGTCTCAAGCGATGTGCTTTGCTCAAGGCTATTCTGGTCTACAATTCAACATAGTCCGGCCAAGTCCTGCCATATTCTGCTAGCTTCGGATGTCCATTGATGACTGTAATATAAGCGCCCTCTTGGTCCTCGCGGAGTCGCGTCAATGCTACATAGAGAAGTTTTTCAGTAGGTTGTGATTGGTTTTCGGTAATTAATACTACAATTGCTCTTGCTTCATATCCCTTAAAGCTATGAATGGTGGTTGCTTTCATTCGAGCATCACCAAGAAAAAATGCATGTTTTTGTTGTCGTCGTTTCTGTGTGTCCTCGGAAAAAGTGTGTGCAAATTGATACTTGTATTTACTCCTCAGTAGTTCAATGATCTCGCCCCCTAAGTGGACCTGCTGTGAAATAAAAACTACATCTGCCACACTAAGCTTGCCATCAGAATAGCGTTTTAGAAGTCGGACTATCTCTTCAGCGCACACTTTTGTGGGTACTGATTTCACAAGTTGGATCCAACGCATATGACATTTATACAAAAAGGTCTGTTGGCCGGGCGACTTGGGATTTGGGAGATTCATCAACTCGCTCGGAAGATATTTCTGCGCGTAATTACGAACATAAGGCAAGAAATCTTCCGGCAAACGATAAGATACCTCCAAAGTATTCCATGGGCCTCGGAAACCTGTATCTAATCCTGCCATCGAGTCATCGGTCCAACTATGTGCAGTCCCATAAAGATCCTGCGTCGCATCTGCGACCAACATCATCTCTCCGTCTTGTTTTAATAATCTGCGGAGCAAATTCCACCATTCGGGTTTAAAATCTTGGCCTTCATCAACAAGGATCGCATCGTATCTGCATATCGATGAGTCTATGGACGAAGTGAGTATCTTTTCCACAAGGGAGGGCATAGTCTTAGAAAGCATTTTTTCTAACTCCCTATCATAGCAATCTGGATCCAGTTTATCTGTTCTATGCCCAAAGAATCTCCATAAATTGCGATACTCTTCCAGTTTCCCCGCCTGAAAACAGATATATTTGCAAAGATGATGAAAGTTGAACCAAGTTGCTTTGGTTCTTGAACAGCGGGATGCATCAGAAAAACGAACAGCGAGGTCTTGAAGATAGTGTAGAAGCGTAATATTAAACGATACGACAAGAACCTCTTTTCCCTCGGCAACCAGTTTTCCTGCCCGTCCAGCTAAAACAAGCGACTTGCCTGAGCCTGCGGGTCCTTTTATGCGCCTATATCCTAATGGAGCACGATTATAAATAAATTCTTTCTGGCGTTGATCAATTATTTTTTCAAGTGGAATTCTTTGTTCACGAGCAACGGATGGTTCCTCTAGCCAATTTCTCAAATCACCTGCATACTCAGACCTCATAATCTCCGAGTTTTTACGGGAGGATTCTGGAAAAACTATTTCGATTTTTCCATCAAGAAGTGTATCTCTGCCAGTAACTGGATAATACTTTTCGGCTTTTGGGCTTCTCATGCTATTCGCGATAAGAAGCGGGTTAAAAACTGAAATAACCTCTTGAGTACTCGCATTTGTAAAAATGATCCCTGCCGTGATCAATGCTTTTGCAGCGGTTGTTTGCATTCGTGGGCAAAAAAGCTCCTCTA
>DAOOSE010000175.1:0-2641 GCA_035389625.1 bacterium | reverse complement strand
TTTCATAGCCTTTTGCGATTTGTTAGGCTATCCACCCTCCAAGGTATTAGGTTGGTTGCATGGTGAGTTTTTACCAGAAGAGCCAGAAGTGTTAAGCATTGCCGGTATTTTCGGAACTGATATTTACGAAGTATTAGATCTTCCCAAACCTGAACCTCAATTACTAAAAATCTACAAATCCTTCGCACATCTCACTGGTGAGAACCGGGGAAAAATTGCGCATGCACTCTGGGAAGCTCAAATAGAAATGAGTAAAAAAGGCGTTACAGCTACTTCAGAGGAAGCAAAATCCATTCTTTCGGAAGCTTTTAAGAAATGGGGAATTGATAAGCCCAACCGCTAGAAACGGATAACGAAATCTTATTGCGTGAGAAAGAACCAGCAGTAATTTTCGCTGGTTATTTTTTTATATACCTGGTAATGAATTATGTAACCATCTTTTTTTAAAGGAATTCTCCCATGACTATTTCCCATCATATAAGTAATACTCATATCAAATAAGCTCGAGTAAAGATTGCGAAATTCTGACTAGTCAGTTAATTTGATTGACAAAATTTTCAAGCCGATATAAGATGATAACGATCCCCCAACTCATTGGCTGAGGTGGAAATGACCGAAAAAATTTCAAACCGTTTTCGTATCCTGCTTGCGCAAAAAGCTACTCGTGAGAAACGAAATATCGCCCTGAAAGAAGTGGGGAGAGAAACGGGTATCGCTTGGTCTACACTAAATGCCTGGGCTAATAATCAAGTAACCCGTTATGATGCTCCTGTTATTAAGGCTTTATGCGAGTATTTTTCTTGCCAAGTCGGCGATTTAATTATTTTTGAACATGAAGAGTGAATGAACTTATGACTTATTCTAGCCGTTTAATCAAAGCAACAGCTCTTTTACCAGATACCAAGGCTTTAATGGCATCTTGGGATTTATCGGAAAATGTAAATACGAATCTAAATAATGCTCGTCAAAATAATATCTTTGGAAAGGCTTCACGCTCTCGAGTCGAAGACATCCTTCGTATTTTTAAACAGCGGTATTTCGAAGATCCTCAAATTGGAAATGCATTGGTGACGTTGGTTCAGGCCGGGGTCTCATCAAAATGGATTGATCCCCTTCTTTATTATTATTCCACCCAAAACGATGAGACTTTAAGAGATATTGTTCTTGAGGTTGTCAACCCCCGCCGGCAAGCCGGCTTCTCAGATATTCACCTGGATCATGTTATTAGAAAGCTAAGAGATTGGTCTTCAGAAGGCAAAACAACTACTGCATGGGGAGAAGACACTCTCTTGCATGTCGCTCAACATGCGTTAGCAAGCCTACGTGATTTTGGAATCCTCGAAGGGGCTACCCAAAAATATCTAGCCCCTGTGATGCTCCCTATTGAGCCCTTTGCTTTCATTGCCTTTGATCTATTGAAAAAGAACGGATCTGGAGATCGTGTTTTATATTCACCAGAGTGGGGATTATTTAATTTAAAACCGAATGATGTAGAAGAACACTTGATCGAAGCTCACCAACAAAAATTATGCGAGTATTTCGCTGCTGGAGCAGTAATCCGGTTGGAATTTCCATTTCAGGACTTTATGGAGTTGACCCATGTCATCATTGAAAGATCTCGTTCGTAATCTGGAAACCGACCTACGCTCTCGCCCACCGCGTCATTATATTTACAATGACTTGCCATTTGCTGTCTTTTGTTATCCCCCTCAACAGGAATGGGAAATGCGTCGTGAAATGCAGCTTCTCAAAACCCGTCTGGAGAAAGACAAAAACTGGCAAGTGACTTTGATCTCATTAGCAGAACTGGTTTGGCAATCTATAGATGAGACAGAGGGAATGGATGCCATAACTTCTCTTGAGAGAAGCAGTGGCTTCCCTACGGCTCAATCGCAAGTTTACGAGTATCTCTCTGATCCAGATTGGCGTCCATTGCCAGATTTATTGGCTGAACGCCTCAGCGGATTGGATTCCAAGAAAGATTTGGTATTTCTTTGGCGGGCGGGTGCGCTTGCTCCAGAGATGTATCGTGTCTCTACGCTTCTAGACAAGATGAAAGGCCGGACATCCGTTTCTTGTGTTTTGTTTATGCCGGCTACATCTGGGGAGAGTGAAGGTTTGCGTTTTATGGGATTGGCTGATCTGGAACCGCGCGGCAGCTATCACACCAAGATCTATGTTGGCTAGTTGAAGAGAGGTATTATGGCTTTCACAGAACAATACTTACCTGAGTCTACTCGGAATGCTATTCATGATTTTGCCTTACGAGGACGCGAGCTTCTGACCCGAGAAGCGCGTGACTTGCTAGAAGGTGTTTATGGGCTGCATGCTGATGGAAGCCTGGAGAAACCGGAAAGCCTCCCAACCCTCAAAGATCCTGAAACCCGTGAGATCTATGGCCAATTAATTCGCTATTTAGACGATGAAGTGAATGCGGGCTTGGAACGTAAAGAAGCGGTGGAAAAGTTGGTAAAGGAAATAGCTTTTACCCACCTTAATCGATTAGTAGCCTTCAAGATGATGGAAGAGCGAAAGTTGATTCGCGAAACAGTGCGTCGAGGGCATCAATCGAATGGGTTTAAATTTTATTTGGCAGATCATCCTGAAGAAGAAGCCCTTTTCAATCAAGGGAAAAATAATA
>DAOOSE010000174.1:0-2657 GCA_035389625.1 bacterium | reverse complement strand
ATTAGTATGGAGGGTGGTGAAAACGAGGTGGCCGGTCTCTGCCAAAGTCAGTGCTGCCTCGATAGTCTCCAAATCGCGCATCTCACCGACAAGAACAACATCAGGATCTTCGCGTAATGCTGAACGCAACGCCCGAGCAAATGAATTGGTATCTGATCCCACCTCGCGCTGGGAGATGATGCTTTTACTGTGTTCAAAAATATATTCGATCGGGTCTTCAATGGTAACGATATGTTTTCGCTGTTCTGCATTTATCTTGTCGATCAAGGAAGCAAGAGTGGTGGACTTACCCGATCCAGTCGGCCCGGTAATGATTACAAAACCTTGATTGTGCTCTGAAAACTTTTCAAGGATTGGAGGAAGCCCAAGATCTTTAAAACTCTTTATGTCTTTCGGAATAAGCCTCAACGAGGCTGCCAAAGCACCCTTTTGATAATAGAGATTGACACGAAAACGCATCTTTTGGTAACCAAAAGAAAAATCTACTTCTTTCTTTTGGCGCATCATTGTCAAAAGCTCTGCGGGTGTAAACGCTGAGACTAGCTCCTTGACCCCCTGGTCTGTAAGAAGTGCGGTATCTGGTATTGCGACAAGCCGACCATCAATTCGCACCATAGCAGGAATTCCCACTGCAAGATGAATGTCAGAAGCATTTTTCTCGATCGCATAGTTGAGATATTGTGCAATTTCAGATGTCTTTTTCTCGGCCATTTTCCCTCCGGAGCAACAAACCCCTTGTTTATTTTTGTTTCACTTATTATACCATTGGTCACATTTTGCAACAAGTTTTTTAACGCCTTAATCCTTTGACCAAGGAATCATACCCCACCCAGCCCCCTTTCTAAGGAGAGGAGTCAGCTGCAGTTATTATTCAATTGTTATCCGCCTCACAGCAATATACCAATTTAACAATGAAACAATTGCTTTGTTAGCCAACCACCACAGCTTGGAATACCTCATCGACTGTAGTCAACCCCTCAAATGCTTTTAAAATACCATCCTGTTTCATCGTAATCATGCCGTTTTTTATCGCCGCTGCCTTGATATCATTTGCTGGAGCCTTTGCTACCGCAAGCTCTTCGATTTCAGGAGTAATGGTCATAACTTCGAATATCCCAACCCGACCCCTGTACCCATGATTACACTCCTTGCAACCCTTTCCGTAATAAAGCTTGAAATCCGAAGGAATTCGCTCGCGATCCTTCTGATTGCTCTCCGGAATCAAGGCAACTTCTGCCTTCAATTCTTCCATAAGCTTTTGAGGAACCTTCATTTCCTCTTTGCAGTGAGGACAAACACGGCGAACCAATCTTTGTGCGATGACAAGATTGATTGAGGAGGTAATCAGAAATGGCTCAATGCCCATATTGATAAGCCTTGGTAGCGCACCAGCTGAATCATTGGTATGGAGCGTTGATAGTACAAGATGTCCGGTCAGAGCAGCGTGAGTCGCCATTCCCGCTGTTTCAGAGTCTCGAATTTCACCAACCATAATAATATTAGGATCCTGACGTAAAATGGATCGAAGCCCTGATGCGAAATTAAACCCAATATCAGGTTTAATTTAGCACTGGTTTACTCCGGCAATTTCATACTCGACAGGATCCTCGAGAGTAACTACATTTACACCAGGAACACTAATTCTATTAAGGACAGCATAAAGAGTTGTTGATTTACCGGAACCGGTAGGTCCTGTGGATAACAGAATTCCATAAGGCTTGGCGATTGCTTGTATTGTCTCGTCGAACGCTCCACCCTTCATTCCCAAATCCTCGAGCGACAGAATTCCCTGGCTCTTATCAAGCAGCCTCATCACAACCTTCTCTCCGTGGACAGTCGGCAGTGTTGAGACACGAACATCCACCTCTCTGTCTTTGAATCGGACATCGAAACGACCATCTTGAGGCACGCGGGTCTCGTCAATCTTAAGCTTGGAAAGAATTTTGATACGGCTGATAAACGGAGGATGGAGTTCCAGGGGAAGCTTAACAACATCCTTTAAAATACCATCTACCCGGCAACGAACCCGCAAAAATTTGGTATCAGGCTCGACATGAATATCAGAAGAACGATTGTTTAGAGCATAATTGATAACAGCGGCAACAGTCTTGGGAATAAAGTTTTCTTTACATACAAGTGCTAATTGGCTTTCTTCCTTAATATCTTCTTCAATTAAGGCTCCGATATTATTGTCTTCCAGATCCGCACTCACAACAGATTGGCCGGCTTCTCCATTACCAACTTCAACAATATCGGATTCAGCTTCAGGTTTTTCTGCTTCCACCTCTTTTTCATCGTCCGTGGCCTTCTCTTCTTTTACGGAAACACCAGTAGCAACTTTAGGCTCATCTGGAGAATCAACCGTTTTGTTTGGCACTTCTTTCGGATCGCTTTCCTCATTATCTTTGGTGGGTACCCGTTCGATATCGGTCCTCGATCCTGCCGTATCGAGAGATTGTTTATTAGATTTTTCACCCTCTACTGAATCTATGGTAATTTCAACCCTGCCCGGCTCCTGTCCTGAAAAACCGTTAAAAAATGTTCGCAAAGAGGTGCCTAAACCATCAGCAGAAGATGACTGCGGTGGCAATCCCTTTTTGCGATCTGCTCTATCAGGCGATTGGGCTGAAGATCGAGCATTCTTTGTGGGTATGGGT
>DAOOSE010000173.1:0-2670 GCA_035389625.1 bacterium | reverse complement strand
ATCTTTTTTAGATTCAACGTTTCGTCCTTTTGGACTCATCAGACCAAGTATTCACTTGATGACGTGCTGGATGGGGTAAAGATGGGGTTGGGGGAATTAATAATGCAGATGCATTAAAAAATTCGATCAACTTGACCATTTTTTACTCCATCCGTAACCTCTTTCTCTTTCCTTTCTTGGCACTTTTGGCTAAAACTCACGGGAGCAATATGTGTGAGAAACCAAACTAGGGAAGTGCGAACCTAATGGCTTTTGGTGGTAGTAATGGAGATTTATTTGACGTTGGGGGTAACGAATTTAACTTCGGTACCTAAATCGGTAATAAGTACAATCCTTACGGAATTGCACATATCAACGACTCCATCGTCGTTTGAATCACCACACCCGGCGAAACGTTGTTTCTGAACTACGGATTCTACATCTGTAGTCCATTCACAGCCGCTACCCCATTGGGCGAAGATCTTGACATCTTTTGATGACAAGTTCACCACAATGGTGCTTTCGCCCGATCCTCCTTCGTCGTATTGAATGACATCGTCAACCAGTACATCACCGATTGCGGTCATTCCTGGGGACAGCATTTGGGTCACTTCTTTCGAAGCGTCCCAATTGGGGCAAGTTGGAGCGGGGTCTGAAACTAATACTGGTTCGACCGGAACTTCAACTTGTGCCATACTGCTTTGAATAGCGGCAGAAGTTGGTTGGATTACAGGTGCTTCTGTCGGGATGACAGGAGCCTCGGTTACTTCGGCAACAGGTTCTTCAGCTGTAACAACTGGTGTCTCTGTAGCTGTGGGTGCTGCGGGTCCATTGCTCCAAGGGTGCCAGATAAGCATTCCCAGGACGAATATCCCTAACAGGACCCATCCCAACCATTGCCAATTCCATGAGGAATTAGTGGTTTCTTCTTCACGACTCTCCTCAGCGGCTAAGCGATTAGCACGTCGAGTTTCAGCGGCCTTTTTTGCGGCTGCTGATCTTTTTTCGTGCAATTCTTGCTCGTTCATTTTTTCCTCTTTTCTTGGTTATGAAAACTTTTTCTCCGATTTTCATCGGGTTCTTAGCCTGAACGGCCTCCGTATACGAACGGGTTCATCGAGTTCTTGGAAGACTACCTCCTTTAAAGTGTCTTATAAATTCAAGTACTCGCACTAGGGATAGGGAAATATCCCCAAAGTGAGTACCTGAATTTTTTTAGGAAAGATTTTTTTAGAAAGAGATTGTTAAAGAACTCTGTGTTAGCTAATCTCAAACGCGGTGTTTGAGGTAGCTGCGACAGTATTGGTTTTTTAAGACCAAAAGAGAAAAGGAGTGAGAAAGCTTAGAGGAGCCACTTACCCCTTTTTCTCTTCTGGCCTTAAAGGCCAGAATCTATATGATGTTAAATAAATTAAAAGTTGACTATAACAATCAACAATTAATTGTAAGAAAGTGTATCAATAAAATGCAATAATGTCAAGTTATAGGATATGAAATATGATTACAGAAAAAATTGGATAAATATGAAAATATTTGTTATTTTTATTACTTTTTATTTTATATTTTTTACAAAATCCTTGATTCCCGGAGCGTAGTTGTCGTCGAGCATAGCTACCGCTATATTAGCTTTTAGCCAGCGGAGAGGATCGCCAGTAGTCATCCAGTCGGATTTATTGTCTAGAGCCTCAGTAATTACGACATCGTTTTTAGCGAGAGTATTGATAGCATCAGCGTACCAAAGTTCATTGTCTCTGGAGAGTCCTTGAGTGGTGAGAACGGGCCATAATTTTTTTGCATCGACAATAGAACGGCCGACTTGACCAAAAAATGAAGGAGCTTTGTCGGCGGTAAGTTTTTCAAACATGCCAGAAATTCGGTGAGGATATTTTTTGTCAGGAATAAATTTTACAGAACCGTAACGATGGATTTCGGCAGGGCCGACATCTTTTACAGAGACGGCAATGGCTGGGTTGTATTTTTCAAAGGTGGTGATCATTTTTTTTAGAAAACGACCGGTATCTTTTTCGACGATTAGATCGTCACCAAACATATAGACAAAGGGATCGTTGCCGATAAAAGAACGGGCGGCTAAAAGAGGAGAGCCGTTACCATAGGGAAGTCGGGGAGATTGGGGTATCAATTTTAGAGTTTTTAATCTTTTGTTAATTTGTTTAAGAGAATCGAGGGCGTCAAGTTTGTTGACTGATTTGAGATATGTTTCCCAATCTTCACTAGGTTGGAAATAACTACGAACAGTTTTTTCACCATGACGATGGACAATACAAATTTCGGTAATGCCAGCGGCAATAGCTTCTTCAACTAAATACTGAATATTGGGCTTGTTTAAAACAGGAACTAGTTCTTTGGCATAAGCTTTTACGGTGGGAAGAAAGCGGGTGCCACGACCGGCAGCAGCAATAACGGCTTTGGTGACAAGGGGTTTTTTGGTCATAACTTATGATAGCAGATAAAATTTTTGTTAAAATAACGGATACTGGGCCCATAGCGTAGTTGGTAGCGCGTCCCCATGGCATGGGGAAGGTCAGGGGTTCGAGTCCCCTTGGGTCCACTTTCGCTAAAGCTACGGTGGATAAATCCACTTATCTTTTTGCCATAAAGGCCCATAGTGAAATGGCATCACCAAGGTCTCCAAAACCTTTATTTGAGGTTCGAATCCTCATGGGCCTGCAA